>JAPYRR010000060.1 GCA_029936885.1 Fidelibacterota bacterium
CTGAAAAGGTGTGGTCGATTTTTCGAAAATATTCCCAATCCATGGTGAGTTCAAGCACTTCATTTCGGATAGATGCATTCCGGGCCAGACGGACCTTGGAATTGTCGAACGTATTTTTCCTAAAATCTTTCAGTGTCTTTTTTAAGATCTTTTTATTCATCTTTTCCTCTCGTTAATTAATTTGAATTAATTTGATCATGTCTTCTGTAGTTTCCCAAAGTTGTTTTTGATCTTCTTCGATGTAAGAAACTTTCGAACTTTTTATCGCTTTACATTTATAAAAATATTTTCCGCTAACACCAGAAACATCTTCCGATGATGCAAGGTACACACTGGTTTGAGCACCCTTTTCAATATTAATTGCAAAAATGGATTTGGCAACATTTAATGACCCACGAGCAAACCCAACATTATTATTCCCAAAATTTGAATCCACAAAACCTGGATGAAGGCAATTAAAGGTTACACCGGTTTCTGAATAGCGACGATGACATTCGTAAGTGAACATTATATTCATGAGTTTTGAGCGGCCGTATGCCGTCCACCCTTTGAAATCCTGTTTCATTTGAATATTATTGAAATCGAGTTTTGCATTTTTATGCGCCATGGACGCCACATTAATAATGCGACCGGGTGACTCACTTTTTACCATATCCAATAATAATTGAGTTAAATAAAAATAAGATAAATGATTTAAGGCAAACGTACTCTCAATTTTTTCATTACTAAATGTCAATTCACTAAAATAGGCGCCAGCATTATTTAAAAGCACATCCAAGGAATCGTAAGATTGTTTAATCTCTTCTGCTAATTTATAAACACTTTTCTTGGAGCTTAAATCGGCTCCAAAAAACTTAATAGATTCATTTCCCGTTTCTGCAATTAACTCAGAAACAACTGTTGCGCCCTTTTCAGAATTTCGCCCAACTAAACCAAGGGAAAACCCTTTATGAGCTAACTCTAGTGCAGTTTGTTTTCCGATCCCATCAGTCGCACCTGTAATAATACAAATTTTATTCATTTAATTTCTTTTTTTATGTTAACGCAAAGGTGCAAAGTAGAAATGAAATACACTTTGCGACCCAGTGTTTTGCGATTGATTGACATTTTTAATACATGCTCATTATTCCCATCATCAGTAAAATGAAATAGGGAATTAAATCAGCCGCTCCCACATAATCTTTTGCTAAACGCTGACCCGTGAATAAGGCAATTATTGTGAGTGCCAATAAAACAAATCCATAAAAAATCCATAAGGTTGCCCGTTCAGCAAATGCGTAATAAATACCGTAAACTAACATGAGCCCCCCCATAAGCTCCATCATTGTTAAAATGGATAATAATAACGAGGTAAATCCATTAAAAGGTGAAGTTGCAAAATGACTTTCAAAAAAGGCAAGATTCCCTTTCCGATCGACTATTTTATCGATGGCAGATTGCAAAAAAGTGATAGCCATTAGAATCGCAATCAAAATTTGGCATAGGACTAATGGACCTTTGAATTTTATCCCGAATATTTCAATTCTATCTCCGAACCGTTCTTCAAGAAACGTACCAGAAGACGAAATTGTCGGCTCGGCAACTAAAGTAGAGCTTAAAATAAAAATTGAAAAAATAACTAATATTAAATGTTTCATTATTGTCTTTTTGGATTGATGAGTTGTTGAATGCGATTCCTCACAAGATCTCTTGTTTCTTCTACTGTTAAATTTTCGAATTCTTTTTTCAGAATTGGTTTCCCAAATCGAGTGATTAATTTTCCGGGTGTTAGACGCCAATCATTCTTTTTCTTTGCTTGAAATGCACCAATCAGTCCAATGGGTACAATTGTAGCACCGGTATTTTTGGCCAAGTGAAATGGCCCTTTTTTGAATACGCCTAATTCACCAGTTAAAGTACGGGTTCCCTCCGGCGAAATTAAAAAAGAGATGCCATTATTCAAGGCTTCTTCAGCTTTCGATAAACTCGTAATCGCTTTTTTTACATCTTGTCGAATGATTGGGATAACGCCATACGTTTTCATAATGTATCCCCAAATTGGATAGCGAAATTGTTCAATAGCGCCAACGGCTGTAACGTAATGTGGTATATACGCAGCCACCATAAATTGATCAAACATTGATTCATGATTAAACATATAAAGATAGGGCTGACCTTCCGGATTGGGTGACTCATTTTCTTTCACCAACCATTGTCCTGCTAAAAAACAGTAGCACCAGGAAATGGGTCGAATTAAATAATTCAAATAGTGTTTGGGGATGAGAATAAAAGACACAAAAAACAAGACCATAGTCACCGCGAAAAAGATAAACCAAAGAGACCAAAGAATTAATGAGAGCAATCCTTTAAACATACCAACCTTGTTCTTCTAAAAGTGAAAATAATTTATGGTTCGCTTTTGGAAATGGAAAATCATCTATTTGGTCAGGCCGGATCCAATTTGAAAATTCCTTATTTTGAAGTGGTGTCCCGTTCTCTTCACAATGATATCCATGAAAGGTAATTGAAAAATGGGTATAAGCATGTTTAATAGTACCAATTTTTTTGAGAACTTTTGGTAAAGCGCCACACTCTTCTTTTATTTCTCTTTGGAGCGCTTCTTCTAAAGTTTCGCCCTTTTCCACCTTTCCACCCGGGAATTCCCATAAACCAGCCAGCATTCCTTTTTCCCCTCTCTTTTGAATATAAAACTTATCGTCTCTCCAAATTATTCCTGCAACGATTTCGTAATGTGGCGTTTTTTCTTTTTTTATATATTTGGGATATGATTCTGGGGAACCTATTAGAAATCCCTTACAAAAATTAGAGACTGGGCATTTTCCACAATCGGGATTTTTAGGAGAACATATTCCCGCGCCTAATTCCATCATGCCTTGGTTAAAATCTCCCGGAAAATCTTTTGAAATATGTTCATTTAAATACCTGTTCATTCTGGACATATTCCGTTTGGTAAGATTTTTTAATCCTAATAATCGCGCCATAACGCGTTTTACATTGCCATCAATGACTGGATAAGGCTGATGATATGCGATGGAAAGAACTGCTGCCGCTGTATAATCGCCAACACCGGGAAGTGCGCGAAAATCGGTCCAATTATTTGGCACAATTCCAGAATATTGATTGAAAACAATTTTGATAGCTTTATGAAAATTTCTGCAACGAGAATAATACCCAAGCCCTTCCCACATTTTTAACAATTTTTCTTGGTCTTCATTGGCTACAGATTGTAGGGTGGGATATTTTTTTATCCATCGATTAAAATATGGAATCATTGTATCCACCTGCGTTTGCTGAAGCATGATTTCAGACAACCAAATTTTATAAGGGTTATCAATATTTCGAAAAGGTAGAATCCGTTTTTCTCGATTGTACCATTCCAATAAAGACAATGTCATTCTATTTGTTTGCATTATACAATCTTTTCATCTCGTAAAATGAGTTTTGACAAAATCCAATGGAGAGATGAAACAAATTCGATCATTTCATTCCGGTCTAATGGATCTACTTCCTTTTCGACGGCTGCGCCCAGTTTATCAAACTGCGATTCTAATTGGGATTGTATCGCCTCCCCTTTAACGGTGGGAAATACTTGAATCACTCGTTTATCAAAGTGGGCTGGGTTTCGTTCAACCCACCCTTTTTTTTCGAGACCCATAATAAGACGTGTGGTTGTACTGTTATCTATGCCTATTTTTTTGGATAAGACCGACATTTCAATCCCATCATCAGGAATTATGGATAAAGCTAGAACTTGGGGAAAGGAAGCGCCTTCAATTGAAATATTTTGCCTATAGAGACTTTGTAAATCTACTAGGAATGAAGAAAGTAACTCGCTGTAATTCATATTTGTATATTACAAATATAATACGAATAATAAAAATGAAATTAAAATGGTGGTAATTTATTTAGTCGATTCACCTGTTTTATTAATATAGTTTTAGCTAATTCATTTGATTGATCATTCCCCAAATGGCCAATTATATTCCAATGGTCCAATTCAATTGGGTCTAGCGTGTACCATTGTCCAGGAATAAGCAGGTCATTCTCATCGTAAGAAATTATGGGGTCTGCGCCATTGCTTCCCGTAGTGGGTCCTGCCATAGAACAAGTATTCACGATACCATCATTTTCAAACCATGTTGAATCTGTTGGAGAGCCATCAGACCAGTATCCGGGGCGAGATCCAAGTATTTTTGATCGCGTTCTAGTTAGGATTGAAGTTCCTTCAATTGGGATATGATATGGAGAACCGTTTTTTTTCTCAGTTGTGCTCGTACGAATTGAAAAATAATAAACATCTGGGTCTGCTTGTAGATAATCATTTAAGTCTTGAGCACCAGCAATACTTAAATCCCATGCACTTATATTCTTAGAACGCCAAGCGTCATGGTTTCTCATCCGTTTTACATACCCCGTCCATGATTCATTCTTCCCGCGGATAAAACCCCATTGTTCTAAATCAAAATTATAAAACCGTGTACCAATAACACCGGCTATTCCAATAAAATATTGTATAAATGGAATTGTTTTTGTAACCACATCAGCTAATGAAGTACCATTATGGGGTGTTGCTATAGTCGTAATGCTCCGTACCCAATTTGGGTGAATATTCCCAAGTAATTCAGATTCTTCTAATTCACCAGTATCTACATTCCCTTCAATCTCTTGAGTTAAAAGATATTGAAGCATACGAGCCGTTTGGCCGCCCATACTGTGTCCCACCAAATGAACTGGGTGATTTTCATCCCACTCCGGGTAAATGGCATCATACACTTTACTATCAGGTGATTGAATAATATTAAATTTTTCAGCGTGTGCTTTACCATAATCAACCTGACCACCTTTCAACTGAGCATACACTTCTATAGCCCTTTCCCAATTAGATGAAACCGGCCCAACCGAAACTGTAAATACCGTATGGCCTTCATCCCTTAACATTTGAGCATAATCATTTCTACCGCCCCAATATTTATAACCACCCATTTCCTCTTCGCCCCACCCCAAAAGTCCATGTATCAATACAATAGGATAATTGTTTTGTGCAAAAATTATTCCAATGGTGAAGAGTATTAAGAAAGTTTTTCTCATTAAAAACGTATCCCTATTTCTAGACCATGGATTGTTGAACCAGTGCCAAATATAAATGTACCATAATTAATGACAGTCGCTCCCGCAATAAATCCAAAACCAAAACCAGATGCGCCAAACACGGAACGTAAAAAATCCTGCTTTGTATTGTGGTCTATTTTTCGTGTTGATGTCCCCCAACGCATTTGAATTCCATTTTTCAATTTAAATTCACCTCCCAAAAATATTTCTGGTTCATCTTGATTATTAGAAAGGATTCCATCTATAAAAAGAGTAAGTGGTAAGTGGGCTAACTTTTTAGATCCACTTAAAACTGATTCAATATTAAATGAACCATTCGCCAATTCATTTCCGCTAAATGTTTTTCCTATATTGCGAATTGAAAGGCCAATTATTGTCTGAGATTTTTTAATAATAAACTCACCACCAATAGAAATAACAAATGCTTTTATTTGATGATCTTTCAAAGAGGAAGAATAAAATTGAGATGTAGTCCCAAATGTGAGCGGGAGCTCTTTTACTTGTTGGGTATACCCTCCCTGAAACCACGTATCAGCAGATTGATATTTCCCTGTGGATTGGAATTCATTATTGTATCCAGCAAAGGTTCCATAAGAAATATGTCTGACCGAAAAAGAGCCAAGCCCTTTTTTGAGTGGAAAACTAATTCCTGCACTTTGACTTGTTATTCCTGCTTGATATCGAATAATAGACGTTGAAAAATATCGACCTGAGTCCGACGTGGCAGGGTTTAGTTTTGAAGATATTGGAGATGGGTTTAAAAAACCTGCCCCTCCCAAGCCCATTTTTAAGGCCGATGTAAACACATCAAAACCTGGGAATCCCGTTTCTGCAAAACAGACAGAGATTGAAAGTTGAAACATGAAAAACAACGTAATTTTGTAATTTACTTTGTTTTTCTTGGTGGACTTGGTGTTTAACATTTAAATCAAACTTAATGGATCAAAATGAATATTGATTCGGTTTTTCCCAGGACGGAATTTTTTCTGGAAAACCATAAAATTGGATTCAATGAATCTGTGGAGTTTTTGGCCATTGGGGTCATTGGACTTTAATGACTTAAAAACGATTTGAAACCTGTATTGGTTCCGAAGTTTTTCAAGGTAACACGGTGCGGGCCCCAAAATATCCAATCCTTTATATTTTCCTTGTAACGCATTTGCAATTCTTTCAGATAGTGAATTTACAGCAGTTTGATTTTCACCTGTTATTTCAATTTTCGCCAACCAACTGAAAGGCGGATATTTCAATTCATTCCGTTCGCTCAAGGCAATATTATAATATTTTTTCATATCCAGTTTGGCTGCATTTTTAATTACTGGATTATCCGGAACATAGGTCTGAATCACGACTTCACCCAGCTTATTGTGCCGGCCCGCTCTGCCGGATGCTTGATAAATCAACTGGAAAATTCGTTCGCCGGCACGAAAGTCTGGAAGGTGTAATCCAAGATCCGCATTAATTATTCCTACCAATGTAGCATTCGGGAAATCCAATCCTTTAGCAATCATTTGGGTTCCCAGAAGAATATCTAATTTACCATCAGCGAAATCTTTTAATAATTGTATGAGTCCCTTACCCGTCTTTGCCGTATCCATATCCAGCCTACCCAATCGCGCATGTGGAAACATTTCTTCAATAAGCGATTCTACCCGTTGGGTTCCCGTGCCGGAATATTTCATATTCGGACTTTGACAACTGATGCATGCTTCCCGTTGTTTTGTTTCAACATAACCGCAACAATGACAAATCAGTTTCGATCCTTTGCGATGGAAGGTCAGGGCAACTTTACATTGGGGACACATGACAATTTCACCACAATCCCCACAGCGCACTACCGGTGAATAACCCCGGCGATTCTGAAGCAAAATAATTTGCTCTTTTTTATTGAGTCGATCTTCGATCTTATCCTGGAGCAATCCTGAAAATATTTGCCCGAATTTCCCCGATTCTTCTTGATCGCTCAACATATCCACCAAATGGACTTGGGGATATTTCGCCCCGCCAAATCGTTCCGGTAAGCGAAGGTAAGTCATTTTTTTATGAAGATAATTATAATAACTCTCCAAACTAGGCGTGGCGCTGGAGAGAACCACAGCTGACCCCTCATAGGTAGCGCGCATGAGAGCCACATCCCGGGCATGATAGCGCGGCGCCGGAGAGTCCTGACGAAAAGATGATTCCTGTTCTTCATCAATCACAATAAGTCCGAGATTTTTTAAGGGTGCAAATACTGCGCTCCGGGCACCAATCACAACCTTGAAGGTACCCTTGCAAATTTCTTTCCAAGTCCAGGAGCGTTGGGCCTGGGTGAGTTTGGAATGCCACAAGGCAATGGTGTCGCCAAAGACTGCCCGGAAGCGTCCGGCAATTTGCGGTGTGAGTGAAATTTCCGGGAGCAGAATAATAGCGGTTCGTTTCTGATCTAAACAGTGTCGAACTGCTTCAACGTAAATCTCTGTTTTCCCACTGCCCGTCACACCATGAAGTAAAAACGGTGAATACTTTTTTGTCTCTAAAGATTTGACTATCGCATCAACAGCCACTTGCTGATGATCATTAAAATTCACTTTTTTATGGATGGGATCAAAAGTAAATCCGGTTACATCCGGTAATATAGTTTCTTCAAACAAGGAAACGAGTCCCCGTTTTTCCAGTCCGCGACAAGTCGTTAATGGGTTGGATGCCAATTCTTTCAGAGAAGAAACTTTGATGGGATTTTCGGCTTTCCAAATTTTTTGATAAAGTTCATATTGTTTGGGCGCACGTTTTTTGACTGCTTCCAGATCTTCGTCATCCACAATTGGGTTGGGTTGAACCATCCAACTTTTTGGCGGATTGTACCGCGTTGACAAATTTTTTGGCAAAACCGCTTTTCCAACCTGTCCTATTGGAGCAAGATAATATTGGCTCATCCATTGAATCAATTTCCAGAGCTCCGGTGTCATAATGGGCAAATCATCCACCAATCCTGTAATGTCTTTTATTTTACCGGAAAAGGATGATTTTGTTTTCAGTCCTGTAACAATGCCCTGTGTTTTTCGGGGACCAAACTGGACGGTGACACGGGAACCGATTTGCACATCCTGTACCAGATCCTTGGGAATCTTATAGGTAAAGGTTTGAAAACCGGAGATAGGGAAGGCAACATCTGCAAACATAAGCCACGAGTTTATGGGTCAGATTTTTGGCGAGCAATAAAAAACCCCTGCACCTGATAATTAAAATACCAAGTTGCAGGGGTTGAATGAATCAGATTCGGCTTATGATTTGATCACGTAGATCTTCACATCACCATTCAGCTCAGTGCTTACACGAACTGGTACATGAAAGATGCCCAATGCTTTAATAGGTTCATCTAGCATGATACTATGACGATCCACATTAATCCCTTTTTCTTCAAGGGCTTTATGGATGTCTAAAGTTGTGATGGATCCAAACATTTTATCTTCTTCGCCAACTTGCGCTTCAATCGTGATTTCAATCTTTGAAAGAGTGGCTACCATAGCTTCATCTGCTGCAGCTTCACGAGCTTTTCTTGTAACCGCAAATTGCTTCCGCTCTTCTGCTACAGCCAAGTTTCTTTTGGATGCACGCAATGCTAATCCTTCAGGCATTAATTTATTTCGCGCATATCCAGGTTTTACAGTAACAATATCTCCAGCTTCGCCGAGACCCTTTACATCTTGTAATAAAATAATATCCATAATTTCACTCCTTAATCCGAACTGCGTTCAACATAGGGCATGAGGGCAATTGAACGAGACCGTTTGATAGCTCTTACCAATTTCCGATGCATTTTTGCGCTACTGCCCGTAATGCGCCGAGGCATGATTTTTCCTTGGTCATTTACAAAACGACGTAGGAGTTTCACATCTTTATAATCGATGTCTGTGATGCCATTTTCTTTAAAATAGCAAAATTTATTTCTACTCTGAAATGCCATTATTCAGCCTCCTTTTCTTCAGTGTCTTCTTCTGAGCTTTCATCAGATACATCTTTAGTCGTTTCAGTTTCTTCAGTTGATTTTTCCTCAGTAACGTCAGGTTGAGTTTCAGTTT
>JAPYRR010000005.1 GCA_029936885.1 Fidelibacterota bacterium
GAAAGGTTGGCAATGCAATCTGGGCATTTATAAAAGATAAGAAAAATAGTAGCGGGATAATTCTCATCCCCAAATCTACACATCATCCCACAAATAAAAAAACCCGCTCTAAAAAATATGTGGGATATGTTATACTCTGCATCTGCATAGGCGGTATAGAAAGAATAAATCCAGTGTTACCAAAACCTGCAGAAAAAATTTAAAGACACGCTACTCCGCAGCCTGAAAACCAGCCTTGGTGTATCCGAAAAAGAAGATTACTTTTTAGTAGCAGATATGTTGCAATTATGCACTTATTTGCACGCTTTTTAACAAAATGACAGGCATCTGTTTAAAACAACAAAAAAACCTCTCATCTGACGACAAAAGGCTTTGTAAGGAGTGGAGCTGTGCGGGATCGAACCGCAGACCTCTTGAATGCCATTCAAGCGCTCTCCCAACTGAGCTACAGCCCCAATTATTTAAAAAATGAAAATTGAAAAGAAAATATTAAAAATACCTTTCCAAATCCTGACAGAAAATTAAAAGTAAAAATTAAGTATTTATAGTGAAATTGTTCATTTAGTTTCATGTCACAACTTTCTTTTTTCAAATTTCATCAAAGTTTTTCGTTAAAGAAATCAATCATTTTCCTATAAAGATGTTCTCTTGATCCATCTCCATAAATACCATGATTTCGATTAGGATAAAGTAACCATTCCACATCTTTCCCTGCTTTTATTGCAGCTTGAACAAAGTGGGTCGTATTTTGAGAATGAACATTATCATCACCTGTACCATGAATTATTAATAGACTTCCCTCCATTCTATCAACCCAAGAAATAGTATTCGTTGAATCATATCCTGTGCTATTTTCCTGGGGAAGCCCCATGGATCGCTCCGTGTATGCTGTATCATAGAGATGATAATCTGTCACGGGAGCCACAGAGACACCTGCCTTAAAATATTTCCCGTTTTTGGTCAGCATGAGACATGTGAAATACCCGCCTCCACTCCATCCCCAGGCACCGATACGTTTAGGATCTGCGAACCCTTTATCCACAAGGTAGTTTAAGCCGGCCAAGTGATCTTTAGCCAAATAATGGGCCATATCACCATAACTCAAATTCTTAAATGCTTCTCCACGCCCACTCATACCTCGGGAATCCATGGAAAATACAATATATCCTTGTTGAGCTAAATATTGATTCCATGAGCTCCCCCAGCGATTCCAAACAATCTGAGTCCCTGGCATTCCATATCCATACATGATAACTGGATATTTTTTAGTCTCATCAAAATTGGGTGGAAAAGTAACGATTCCATCCAGAATTTCTGTTCCGTCCGCGGTGGGGAATTGAATTATCTGCGGTGTGGTCCACTCATATTCATCGAACTGCTTACTATCTGTGTCACCAAGAATTTTAATAATTCTGCCCGTTAGTAAATCTTTATAAACAATTTTACGTGGAACTGATAAACTAGAATACGTATCGATAAAGTAATCATTCAACCCTGAAATTTCAATTTGATGGGATCCATCTTCAGGCGTAAGAAGTTTTATATTAGAACCATCAAAATGAATGGAATAAAACCGCGTCTCAAATACTGATTCTTTATTTGCTGTGAAATAAATAAGTTTTAATTCTTCGTCAATATATTTTATGGATTTTACTTCCCATTCTCCTTCCGTTATTTGCCATGACTTTGAACCAGAATGCTTTGCCATCCAAATATGTTTATATCCAGAATTTTCTGAGATCCAGATGATTTTTCCGTCATCCAAAAAATTGATTTGACCATGATTTTCCAGCCACCCAACTGAATCGGATTCGGATAATATTTTCAATGATCTTCCAGTATTTCGATCAGAAATAAATAAGTCCCAATTTTTTTGTTTTCGACCCAATTTTAAAAAGGCTATTTTCTCATTGTTGACCCACTCCATCCACGGAAGATAATCATTATCTACTTGAGCATATTGAATCCATTTTCGCCCGCCACCTTTAATCCTGAGAATTCCTATTCTCATGGTTGGATTAGTTTCTCCTGCTTTCGGGTACCTAATTTTTTGGATTCTTGGATATAACCCCATTTCATCGAATAGAGTAAACTCAGGTACTTTGGATTCATCTTCCTCCCAAAAAGCGATGGATCGACTATCCGGGGACCAGCGATAACCATCATACCCGGTCAATTCTTCTTCATAAAGCCAACCAAAATGGCCATTCGACACTGTGGTGGATCCGGTTGTTGTCAGTTGTTTTTCTCGGTTCCTTTTAAATTCATAAAAATAAAGATTATTATCTTTTCGAACGTAAGCAACCAATTTTCCATTCGGCGAAAATTTCACATTACGAAGATTCATATTATTGTTACTGATGGGAATTAACGTTTCGGATTTTAAATCATAGGCAAAATAGGTTCCAGAATTTGAATGACGCCAAATCTTTTCTGATTGTGTCTTAATTAAAAGTTTATCACTGGACTGACTAAAAGATATACTATTCACATTAAGTACTTCACTTTCCCAAATAAATGCTGCACTATCCAGAAAAAGGACGGTATCTTGTTCCGGTAACGTTACTTTATACCAAGATTTCCAATTGTCTTTATTCCCCCGAATCAAAAAAGAATTTTCATTGGGTACAGGAATTTTCCAACCTAATGATGCTGATTTAAAAGGTGAGTTTAAGACTCCTTCTTCAAAACTTAACCACACACCCATTAGAGGATTAATCATTACTATAAATAAACTGATTTTTAGAAGTTTCACTATTAAAGTTCTCCTTTCACTCTCTCTAAGAAATTGACCATCATTTCAAAAGTTAATCTTTTTGTATTTACATTTCGCGGGCTGGGATGGAATGCTCCATATAGAATGAGTCCATTGGGGAGTTCATACCTTACACCATGGCCAAATTTAAAATCTTTCATTTTTAACGGATGTGATTTACGAACAAATTTTAAACAAGAATCAAACCCGATCTTCCCCAATGATACTACAATTTTTAAATTTTTTAACAATTCAAATTCTTGAGCTAAAAAAGGTTCACAATTATTTTTTTCTTCAGGACTGGGTTTATCTCCAGGCGGTACACATTTTACAGCTGCAGTAATATAACCATCAATTTCAAGTCCATCATTCCGATGATCCGAATTTGGTTGATTCGCTAACCCGACGTGGTGAAGACATTTAAACAGAAAATCAGCTGATTTATCTCCCGTGAACACTCGACCTGTACGGTTTCCACCGTGTGCCGCAGGTGCAAGTCCTAGAATCATTAATTTCGCATTTGGGTTCCCATACCCAGGAACAGGTTTCCCCCAATAGTCCCATTCTAAATAAGATTTCCGTTTATCTTGTGCAATTTTTTCACGGAAGTCGACCAATCTTTTACATTTATAACAGCCAGTAACTTTTTTTTCTAAAACTGCAAGTGTCATTCTTCATTCATGAGAAGAACTTTACCAAAATTCTTTCTATCTGATATGTATTGATGTGCTTCTGAAGCTTTTTCCATTGAAAAGACGGAATCTACCTTTGGAGAGATAATGCCCTCATCCAACCATTTTAATAAAAGAGCTCCATATCGCTTAACAAGATCATGACGTTTTTGAATTAGACCTAAATGAAATCCAAAAACGCCTTTATTTTTCACCATCAAATTCATAGGATTGAATTTTGGCATACCAAAATATTCGGGTAAGATTTTCAAATAATTCTTTTTAGTTCCCAAGGCAGCACTGCTAAATCCATAGGAGACCAATCTCCCAAATTCAGCTAAACATCCGTAACTATTTTTCAATGCTTTTCCGCCCAATGAATCGATAATTACATCTGCTCCTCTCCCATCTGTAATTTCAAGTACTCGTGATTTAAAATCTTCAGTCCGATAATCAATTAAATGCTCCACGCCCATTTCACGAATATTTTCATGCTTCCAACCCGAACAGGTTCCAATTATTTTTACACCTAGATGTTGAGCAATTTGTAAAGCAGCGACTCCAACTCCACCGCCAATACCATGGATGAGAAACCATTCATTCTCTCGAATGGCTGCTTGATGCACCATCATAAAATACGCTGTAAGATAATTGACCGGAAAAGCAGCTGCCACATCCATCCATTTATCCTGAATAAAAAATAACTGCTCTACCGGTACATTCGCATGCGTGGAGTAACCATGAAACCGAGATAATCCCACAACTGCTTTTCCAATGAGACTCCTATTCGAATCATCTCCGACTTTTTCAATAATTCCTGCAATCTCAAAACCGGGTACATAGGGCGGTTTAGGTGCTGTAGGATATAACCCCATTCGTCCCATAATATCCGCAAAATTAATGCCCGTATATTTTATTTTAACACAAACTTCACCCGTTTTTGGATCTTCTAACGTATCGTTTTTAAATTGTAATACGTTCGGAGCACCGTGCTTCGTTACAAATATTGATTGTGAATTAGTCATTTTGATCCATGGAAGATACATCAGTCTTGCTCATTGTTTCATCAATAACCATTCTATAAATTTGCCAGCTGTTTTTCACGGTTATATATTCACATAAAATATTTACAGATTATAAAGGGTTATTTATGGCTTTAATGACAACCATGCGCGAAAAGATGCATGTTGTATTGTGGGCATTGCTAGCAATGTTTCTTCTAAGTATGACGATTGGAGGAATGGTCGGTGGTGCAAATATAATTGATCAATTAATTGGTAGGGTAAATCCTTTAACAACTATTGCTCAAATTAATGGACAAGATGTATCTCCTGATTATTTTAATCAGTTAGTAAATCGCGAGATTGAGCAAGCTCGTTCCACAGGGCAGAAGATTACCGATTTCCAATTGCAACGAGCACGAAATACGGTATGGGACAATCTCCTTCAAGATGTGTTAGTATCTCAAGAGGTTGAGCGGTTAAATATTACCGCAACAGATGATGAAGTGTTATTTCATTTAGAGAATAACCCACCTCCCTTTCTTCAACAGAATCCAAGTTTTATGACAGATGGGAAATTTGATTGGGATAAATACAGAGGCGCTCTTGCAAACCCCCAAGGAGATGAATGGGCACCCATTGAATCTTTTATGAAAAATACCTTTATTCCAAATTATAAACTTCAACAAATGCTGGATGAAAGTATTGTTATTTCTGAAAGAGACGTAAAAAATGAATTTATAAAACGAAATGTTCAATATACTGTGTCAGGAATTCATGTTACATCTGCAAAAGTCCCCTCAGAAGAATCTGATCCCACTGATGATGAATTATTGGCAGAATATGAAAAATCTAAATCTGATTTTACGCATGATGGATTACGAGCATTATCCTATGTAACATGGAAAAAAGAGCCATCAAAAGAAGACTCTCTATCCGCTGAAAAATTAGCATCGGAATTATTTGACCGGGCAAAAAGTGGAGAAGATTTCGCTACATTGGCTAATGAATTTTCAGTAGATCCAGGAAATCAAGGAACGAAAGGCGGAGATTTGGGCTGGTTTGAAAAAGGGAGAATGGTTAAATCATTTGATATTGCTGCATTTTCGGCAACAAAGGGTGATATAGTCGGTCCAATTAAATCTAATTTTGGATTTCACATTATTTATGTAAAAGATAAAAAATCTGAAAATGGTAAAGAACAAGTCTTGGCATCCCATATTTTATTACAAGTAGAAATGAGTCCCACTACCCTTTCCAATTTAAAACGTGAAGCAACTTTATTTAGTTATGATGCACAGGACGATGGATTTAGTGCAGCAGTTGAATCAAATCAACTTACAGCAGAATCCCGAGATAAATTGACGGATAGAGGGTTGGCAATTCGAGGATTAGGTGGATTCAGGTCTGCCATAAGATTTGCCTACAACGGTGAAATGGGTCAATCATCTGATGTATTGGAAAATGATCAATATTTTGCAGTTTTTACTTTGGATGGAATCACAGCACCTGGGGTAAAACCATTCGAAGATGTTGAAGCCCAACTCAGGGGTAAATTAAAAAAAGAAAAAGTAATGGATGCAACTTTAGTTGAAGCAAATAAGGCTTTGGTTAAAATAGCAAGTAATTCCCTAAGTCTAGATCAATTAATTGAAAGCGATAGTGAATTAGATGGTATTAAAAATGATGTTAAAACATTAAACCAAGGATTTACATCCATTGGGCGAAGTAATTACATCACAGGTGCACTCCTTGCTGCTGAACCGGGTGAAATTCTTGGACCTTTAGAAACAGGTCGCGGGCATGCCATTATACAAGTTATGGAGATTGGTCAATTTGATTCAACGGAGTATAAAGCTCAGAAAGGCTCACTTCGAATAACAATATTCAATCGAAAACAAAATCAGTATTTCCAAGCATGGTTAGAACATTTGAAAGAAAATGCTAAAATAATTGATAACAGGAAATATTATTTTTAATATTATATCTTTTTGGAAAAAGGCTCGGAATTTCGAGCCTTTTTTATTTCAAGCAAAATTAAATGATTCAAAAGTAAATTCTCATATTAATCCATGAATAGAATATCAATAATCCTATGAAATTCAATACAATAAACGTCGATGTGAATAACTCAGTCGCTACGGTAACACTTAATCGTCCTCATGTACGTAATGCCATGAATATCCTTATGATGACTGAAATGACTGATTGTTTTAATCAATTGTCAAAGCAATCTGATATTCGAATTATCATATTAAGAGGCAAGGGTAAATCGTTTTGTGCCGGTGCAGATATTCAGCATATGAAAGACTCCGGAACGAAAAGTGAACAATATAATAAATCTGATTCTCATTTATTAGCCGATATGTATTATGCAGTTGATCATTGTACGAAACCTATAGTTGGGATCGTACAGGGCCACGCATTTGGGGGTGGGTTTGGACTATGCAATGTATGCGATATTACAATTGCGGATGAAAATACGATTTTCGCTTTGAGTGAAGTCCTAATAGGAATCATTCCAGCTGTTATTGGCCCTTACACTGTGAAAAAAATAGGGTTGTCAGCTTTTAGGGCTCTTGGAATTTCGGGGGAACGATTTGATGGAAAATATGCAGAAATAATTGGACTCGTCCAATATGCAGTGCCATTGAATGAAATCGAAGATTTATTAGAATCCGTCATTTCGCAATTAAAAAAAGGTAGCCCAAATGCCCAATCAAAATTCAAAGATTATATCAAAAACATGGATTCATTAGATGCGACTGATGTTATTTCAGAATTACGTGCCAGCGAAGAAGGACAGGAAGGGTTAGCTGCCTTTATTGAGAAAAGAAAACCAAATTGGCTGAATGATTAAAACACAATCTAATCCTAATTTTGTAAAAATTATTGAAGTTGGGCCAAGGGATGGATTACAAAGCCAATCCCAGATCATTTCTTCTGAAGATAAAATCACATATATCGATTTATTGTCTGATTCGGGTTTACAAGAAATTGAAGTAACCAGTTTTGTATCTCCAAAATGGATTCCACAACTTGCAGATGCCCAAATGGTCTCTAAATCGATTCAAAAGAATCCGCGAATTACTTATACGGCCCTTGTTCCAAATATTATAGGACTTGAAAATGCCGTGAATAGCAATTATAAATCTGTTGCGATTTTCACATCCGTTAGCGAAACTTTTTCAAAAAAAAATATTAATTGCACCATTCGAGATAGCATTCAAAAATTTCATACCATGAAACCGTTTTGGGAAAGTAACCATTTACGTGTTCGAGGATATATATCTACTGTATGGCATTGTCCTTATGAAGGTTCAATTAATATTGAATCCGTAATGAATTTAATTGCAAAACTATTAGATCTCGGCATTAAGGAAATTTCGTTGGGAGACACAATTGGAAAGGCAAATCCTAGTGAAGTATGTCGATTATTGGATCAAATTTTAATCAAATGGGATTCAAGCTTTTTTGCTCTCCATATGCACGATACATTTGGGTTAGCTGAAAATAATATTAAAGTTGCTATGGAATATGGGATCAATACATTTGATAGTTCTGCCGGTGGAATTGGTGGGTGCCCTTATGCTGAAGGTTCTTCCGGAAATATATCAACGGAAAAAGTTTTTACTCTCTGTGATTCTATGGGTATTAAAACAGGAATTCAAAAAGATAAGCTAGATGAGGCAACTCAATTTATCCAAACAATTTTAAAAAAGGAGTCTTTTACTCATGCCCAAGATTGAAACAAAAATCGATCCAACGTCTGAAAAATTTCAATTAAACTATTCTCATCAAAAAATACTGTCTGACGAATTGAATACAGTGTTGGAAAAAATCAGAGAAATGGGGCCTCCTCTTCGCGTTGAGAAACACCAAAAACGTGGAAAGTTGACTGCGAGAGAAAGGATTTCTAAACTAAAAGATCCAGATGTTAATTTCCTTGAATTTTCTGAATTAGCAGCTTACAATGTTTATGATGATGCTGTTCCTGCTGCCGGAATTATTACAGGGATTATTTCAATTCATGGACATTCGTGTGTTGTTGTAGCCAATGATGCAACCGTTAAAGGTGGTACATATTATCCACTGACAGTAAAAAAACATCTAAGAGCCCAAGAAATCGCTTTCGAAAACCGACTTCCCTGTATTTACCTCGTAGATAGCGGTGGAGCATTCTTGCCAAAACAGGATGAAGTTTTCCCGGATAGAGATCATTTCGGGCGAATATTTTATAATCAAGCAAGAATGAGCGCAGATGGAATCCCACAAATCTCAGCTGTTATGGGATCCTGTACAGCTGGAGGTGCCTATGTCCCTGCTATGAGTGACGAAGCAATAATAGTTAATAAAACAGGGACAATCTTTCTAGCGGGCCCTCCTTTGGTTAAAGCAGCCATTGGAGAAACAGCCACTGCTGAAGAATTAGGAGGCGCACGACTTCATACCCGTTTCAGTGGTGTTGCAGATCATTTTGCCGAAAATGATGAGGAAGCTATTAATATGATTCGTGGTATTATAAATCATTTTCCCGACCAAGCCCCAAAGGATCTTGATTATAATGAACCCGTTTATGATGCCGATGAATTGTTTGGTATCTTAACCAAAAGTCACAGAACACCTTTTGATGTCCATGAAGTGATAGCTCGTATTGTTGATGATTCAAATTTTGAAGAATTCAAGGCTGATTATGGAAAAACTCTTGTGACTGGGTTTAGCAAGATTGGTGGAGAGTCCATCGGTATTGTAGCAAATAATGGAATCCTGTTTAGTGAAACGGCCTTAAAAGGAGCTCACTTTGTTGAGATATGTTGTCAACGAAAGATTCCTCTTCTTTTTCTCCAAAACATCACTGGGTTTATGGTTGGCAAAAAAGCTGAATCCGGCGGCATAGCAAAAAATGGTGCTAAAATGGTTCAGGCGGTGGCTACAGCGAATGTTCCAAAATTAACAGTAGTAATTGGAGGGAGTTTTGGCGCTGGGAATTATGCCATGAGTGGTCGTGCTTATCAACCGAGATTTATGTGGATGTGGCCAAATTCAAGGATCTCCGTTATGGGTGGCGATCAAGCTGCTAATGTATTGGCGACGGTAAAAAGTGATCAACTCAAATCTACGGGTAAAGAATTATCGGCAGAGGAAATTGAAGCATTAAGGAAACCTATACTTGATAAATATGAAAAAGAAGGCCATCCCTATTACGCAAGTGCCCGACTATGGGACGATGGTGTCATCAAACCTACCGACACTAGACGAATCCTAATGCAAGCGTTAAAAGCAATCAAAAATAATCCATCGCCAGATCCTAAATTTCCCGTTTTCCGGATGTAGTATGTCATACCGGCCGGAGAGCTGGTATCCATTTGATTCTGAGTTCAATTATCTAGAATAATTACTTTTTTACATAATAGAATAATACAGATGAAATGACCTATTACGTCTACATTCTCACAGACAAACGAAACGGAACCCTTTATATCGGAGCTACAAATAATCTTGAGCAACGCATGTTCGATCATAAAAATGGAACGGGAAGCATTTTTACTAAAAAATACAAAGTAACTAATCTTATGTATTATGAAGAAACAGATGATATTGGCGCAGCCATTCACCGGGAGAAACAACTCAAAAAATGGATGCTGAATTAAGTCCGGTATGAAATAATGGTAAAATTTAAATCCAAAAAGATGCGATTAACTCTCCTGATGATCCTGGCCATGATCACCTGGGGATTGTCGTGGACCAATGCAAAAATATTAGGTAATTATGGGGATGCACCGCTTATGATGTTTTGGCGATTTTTTATTGCCACTATTTCTTTTGCTCCGATAGTTTGGTTGAAAAAGGAATCATTTAAAATCAGTAAAGAAGCACTTCATTTTATTATTCTAAATTCTATATTTATGACATCTTACAACTTTTTTTATTTTAAAGGAACCCAAGTCGGATTAGCGGGAGAAGGTGGTGTCTTGGTCACAACGTTGAATCCGATTCTTACAACACTTTTTTCTGCGCTTTTCTTCGGTGGTATTTTATTGAGGAAAGATATTGTTGGACTCATGCTCGGATTTTTTGGCGGTGCATGTATTCTCAAAATATGGGATCTAAACCTTGATCTACTTTTTCAATCGGGGAATTTCCATTTTATTATGGCGTCCTTGTCTTGGGTGTCAGTAACGATCTTAACATCGAGATCAAAATCAGTCATCCCTTTTATTCCCTATAGTTTTTGGTGCTTCGCGCTATCAGCAATTTTTAGTTTATTCATAGCAGTGAATGAACCCTTGTTGGATGTTTTCCAATTTGATTGGATCTTTTGGCTAAATATGATGTGTTTGGCTGTAGCTGCCATGGCATTTGGTACATCAGTATATTTTCAGGCTTCTGTGGAATTGGGGGCTAAAAAAGCCAGTGCTTACATATTCACCGTCCCCTTAACTGCCATGGGATTTGCCATGTATTATTTAGGTGAGCCGCTTATGATTACCACACTGATTGGAGGGACTTTGGGTGTTGCTGCGGTTTATTTGATCAATAAATAAAAAAGCCTCTGCCGGACGGCAGAGGCTTTTTTACACTGTAGAATTCTGATTAAGCTGGATTCTGTGATTTTTGAAATTTTTCTAATTGCTCCCCATAATATTTATCTTCAGAATCAAAAGAAATACATTTTTCAATTTCAGCAATGGCTTCTTCTACTCGTCCCATTTTCCACAGGACTTCCGCTTTCGTATCGATATACATGTGTTTATTTTTTTCATCAATCTCATTTTCGATCGCCCAATTAACTTTTTCTAAAGCAAGATCAAGATTTAACTTCAACTCGGACATACGCCAGGCAAATCCATTCAAATATCCTGAATTAGGATCTTTATTGGCATTGACAACTCGAATATATAGATTGGCTTCTAATTCAGGATCAACTCCACGCTGACGCACCAAGTACATAGCTTCTTGTAATGCATTTATTGAATTTTCACTATTAGGATTTTTATCTGCATAAACAATGAGTGGTGTCGGATCACGAGTTTCTCGTGCATCATATAAAATGGATTGAAAAGCGGCCGCTCCTGATGAATCTGTCCCGGCTTCAAGAATGGCATTGATCATTTCTCTGGCAGAAGCTTTATCATTCATATTTTCATATTTATTAGCCAATTTGAATAATGTACTGAATTTTGTTCCGTCTAATTCCAATTCTCCCAATAAAGTTGGCAATGTATTTATACCATTTTTAATTTGGTTTAATTTTTCCAGAAATGGTTCCGGCGGCATATACCCTACGATCCTATCTACCTCCTGGCCATTCTCATTCGCTATGATAATTGTTGGAAATCCACGAACACCAAACTGTTTTGCTAGTTCAATCCCTTCTCCTTTTTCAGCATCAATTTTTAGGCTGATCAGGTTTTTATTTGCGAATGCTCTGACTTTATTATCAGAAAATGTATCGGCATCCAGCCGTTTACACCATACTCACCATTCGGTCTCAAAATCCATCAGGACAAGTTTTCCACCGGATTGGGCTAGAATAGTTTGAAAGGGTACATCCTTATTCCAGGCATAGGGTTCCTTATTGGCACACCCAGAATAAAGGATTATTGTTATTACAATTAATATTAAATTTTTCACGCTTTCTCCATGTTTTCTTGAAAAATAGTTCGAATATATTTCGGCATTCTTATAGGTTTCCCTTTTAAAGTTGTACTGGCATGAATCGTATATCCTTGTACTAATATTTCATCAGATTCTTTATTGCAGATGGTATAATCAATTTTCAATTTTACCTTTGGGACGTCTTGGATAGAGGTTTTCACAATAATATCCTGACTAAATTTTGCGCCTTTTTTATACTCAGCATGTGCTTCAATCACGGGAAGCATGGCACCATTTTCTTCTACTTTGACATAATCCAGACCGATTGAGGACAACATATCTGTCCGAGCTATTTCAAAGAATTCAAAATACCGCGAATAATACACAATCCCCATTTGATCGATATCTTTGTAATAGATCTTTATGTGATGATCGTATTGGATCATGGTGTTTCAGTAAAATATCCTAGCTTGTCATATTTTTGGATTCGATTATTGAGAAAATTATTAGGTTCGATTTTTTCTAATTGATGTAATTCATCCACCAAGACAGATTTCAATGATTCTGCTGTATCTATAAAATTACGATGTGCACCCCCATTGGGTTCATCTACAATTCGATCACAGATTCCCACTTCCATAAGATCTTTTGGTGTTGGTTTTAATGCCTCAGCAGCATCTTCTGCCCTTTTCGCATCCCGGAATAAAATAGATGCACATCCTTCAGGACTGATCACAGAATACCATGTGTTTTCCAACATGAGCATCCTGTCACAGACACCAATACCTAATGCCCCGCCACTGGCACCTTCACCGATTACTACGCCTACAATGGGTACCCGTAATCCTGACATTTCCAATAAATTTCGAGCAATGGCTTCACCTTGACCCCTCTCTTCTGCTCCAATTCCTGGATAGGCTCCAATCGTGTCCATAAACGTAATAACAGGAAGACCAAATTTTTCAGCCAGTTTCATGACACGCAAAGCTTTTCGATACCCTTCTGGACGCATCATGCCAAAATTGCGATAAAGATTTTCTTTCGTATTCCTTCCTTTTTGCTGGCCTATAAACGCTACTTTTCTGTTCTCAAAATGTCCAATTCCCGTGATGACTGCAGGATCATCCATGAAATGTCTGTCGCCGTGAAGCTCAATGAAATCAGGTGAAAAATACTGGATATAATCAAGTGAGTGGGGTCTATTTGGATGTCTGGCTAACTGTACCCGCTGCCATCGCGATAATGTAGAATATATTTTTTCTATTTTTTCAGATCTGCTTTCTTTTAATTTTGCAATGGATCGTAAATCATCTTTGGAAGGATCATTCGAAGATTCCAACTCGATGATCTGATCATCCAATACTCGGATGGGGGTTTCAAATTCTAGGTAATAATTTGACATTAGGTTTTTATTTATGAATAGTTCTTATCTAGTTCGATGAAAGCCATAATTCCAAAGCAAATGGCAAGACCAAAAATAAAGTTCGCATACGTTACAGGTAAATTTAGACATAAAAACCCTATCATACTCAGGATGAGTGAGGCACCATGCATAATCAATACGGATTGTGGAATCGGTATTCCTCTTTGAGCCAATCGATGAAACGTATGGTCATGGGATGCTTTGTGGATCTTTTTATTCCTTTTTAATCGAGAAATGATAACCAAAAGCATATCAAAAATAGGAACGGCAAAAATGAGAATTGGAACAAACCAGGTTGATGCTTGATTCCCAGTTTTAGGCTCATAAATAATTGCGATGGATGCCAATAAAAAGCCAAGCATCTGTGCTCCAGAATCACCTAAAAATAACCGAGCCGGATGTGAATTAAAAAAATAGAGTGCTATACATGTTCCAAGAATAACTGTACAAAGAAAAATTAGAGTTGGTTGCGCTGTTACTAACGCGATTACGAGAAATATGCCTGACGAAACTCCACTCAAGCCCACAGCCAAACCATCAGAACTATCAATAAAATTAAATGCGTTTGTCACGGCCACGAGCCAAAATATTGTCAACCCCGTATTCAACCATGTATCCATAAAAGAATTGGTTCTAAAAAAGAATTCAGGTGATGAAAATATATTCACTTGGACGCCAAGATAAACGAGCACAACAGCTCCCAATATTTGTCCAATCATTTTTTTGGGCACGGAAAGATGCAGAAAATCGTCCAATAATCCAAATACGCCAATAATCATTCCTGAAGCAATTATAGCAAAAATATTTGGGTCTCGCCACATGCCTGATGCCAAAAGCATAATGATAAAAGTATCTATCAAAACTATCCCACCTGTCAACGGAATTGGGGAATCATGGTTCTTATGGTCCGCACTACCCGGAATATCCATAAGCCCGATTTTAGGCGCGATTTTAAGGCTAAACCATGAAAGTGAAAGCGCAACAATAATGGTGGAGACCATTAAAAGAATGATTGGATCGAGTTGTGTAAAATTTTCCATTTATCTTAGAATAAGGTATTTACCTTCAGCAAAAATTAATTTACCAAACATCGCAAAAGAATAGAAAAGATTAAACAATGTTGAATAGTCACTGGCAAAATGTTTGAAATAATATAGATAATACGATCGATGCCATTCAAAAATTGCTCTCATAGGAATCGTTCCAGAACCGCCTGCGCCACCAATATGTTTTACTATAGAATTTGGATTATAATAGATAGACCATCCCATTTCCTTTGCACGTAAACAATAATCTGAATCCTCCTGATACGCAAAAAATTGTTCGTCAAAATAACCAATATTCTCAATGACTTCTCTTTTGATCACCATGCATGAACCTGAAACTCCACTGACTTCATTGATTTCATTTTCATCCAAATGATTTAAGTGATATCCGGTATATTTTTTATTTTGTGGATATTTTTTTGATAAACCCAAAAAATAGGACAAAACATCTGCAGGACGAGCAATTCCCCGCCTACAGGATTGTTGAAACGTCCCGTCATAGTTCACAACCTTTGGACCGCAAATCCCAATTTCATCATTTTTATCCAAAAATTGGATTAGAATGGAAATAGAATCCGGTTCAGGAAGGGTATCAGGATTCAATACAACCAAGTACTTCCCTTCTGCTCTTTTCAATGCTTGATTGATAGCTCTCGTATACCCTTCATTTCGGATGTTTTTTATTAATTGAATATCTGGGAAATTTTGATGGATGAATTTTTGAGATCCATCTTTGGAATGGTTATCAACAATAATAGTCTCATAGGAACGATGACCTATAGATTTCGAAAGAGATTTAATGCATGCACTAAGATGCTGTTTTGCATTCAGATTAACGATGCAAATGGATACTTTCATACAGGGTTTAGATCCACCCAAAGATCTTCCAGATCCGCAGACGCCAAACCATCCAAATTGCTTCATACATTATGGTTTTGGACATTTTAGATTCGCCAATTGTACGATCATGAAAGATAATGGGTTCCTCCTTGATACGAGCCCCTTTAAGCCAGGCACGAAAATTCATCTCTATTTGGAATGAATATCCTTGGGACCTTACTTTATTTAATTCAATTTTCTCCATGAGGGAAACACGCCATGCTTTAAACCCGCCCGTACCATCATTGATTGGCATTCCCGTAATTGTTCTTGAATACATATTAGCACCATAGCTCAATATTAATCTTCGAATAGGCCAATTGACTACACTTACACCATCAATATATCGACTTCCAATAACAAGGTCATTATCGGTGAGTTCGGCCACCAATCGCGGAACATCATTGGGATCATGAGACAAGTCCGCATCCATTTGTACAATCGCATCATAATCCCTTTCCAATGCCCATTTGAATCCAAAAAGGTACGCTGTACCTAAACCTGCTTTTCCTGGCCTTACTTCTAAATAAAGGTTTGAATAAGATTTTTGGAGATTTTTAACAATTTCTCCTGTTCCATCAGGGGAATTATCATCTACAATTAATAAATGAAATTCCGGATTTGGATCTAGAACCTTTTCAACAAGAAGTTGAATATTTTTACGTTCGTTATATGTGGGTGAAATAACTAAGGTTTTCATTCAGTACATTTATCTATAATTTTATTCAGGCAATTATCAATTGTTGGCTGGACTACCTTTAAAAGGCCAATTAATTTATTTGATTTTAGGCCAGACATCAATGGCCTAGCAGCAGGTTGATTCAATTCTTTTGTAGAAATCGGATGAATCAATTTTTTATCCAACTCAAATTTTTCAGCGATTTTTAAAGCAAAATCATATCGACTTAATAAATTCCCATCTCCCCAATGATATATTCCGGAAATTTTTTGTTGAATGCATAAAAAAATAATATCTGCTATAGATTCTGTCCAGGTAGGATTATTTATTTGGTCATCTACAACACGGATAATTTGTCCATCTTTTAAAGAATTCACCACCCAATTTAAAAAACTAGCCTGTGTTAAATTGTCATATCCATAAATCACATTACAACGAAGAACCAAATGGTTTGGGTTTTCATGGAGCAAAATACGTTCAGAAGCGAGTTTTGTTTCACCGTACACATTTATTGGCGAAACTGGTGATGTCTCTGAGTAGGGCCCATTTTCCCCGTTAAATACATAATCTGTTGAGAGGTGAATGATCTTCCCATCAAAAGCATCACATAAATGTTGTATCCCTGCAATATTTATTTCCTTGGCTAGACGTGGGTTTAACTCACAACCATCAACGCTAGTCATGGCTGCCAAATTAATAATTAGATCTGGATTTAAGACATCCAATAAACTTTGAACAAGAATTTTATCTCGAATATCTAGCGTATGTCCAATTTGGTTTTTTGGAACGGTTCTTCCTGTTCGAATAACATCATAGTTAAAACGAAGGTTTTGACTTAGAGCCGTACCTAATTGACCAAACGCACCTGTGATTAAAATTTTCATCTTAGTGCAACACAGAGAAGGTTTTTACAATTAAATCTAATTGACGCATAAATATCGATTTATCATTTCCTGGAAAATGAATCAGATAGTTAATATGATAGGTTCTATCCTTTTTCTTATCATAAAATATATACGATTGAAAGGGACCGCCTTTTGAATCTTTTAAATCAATTGTTTCCCATATACCTTTTGCTCGCCAAGCATTATTATCCTTAAATGTTGTCTTTTCAATTGAAAAATGGTAATCATTAAATCGTATAGATTCATAATGAGATGCAGGCCATGCCCAAATATTTTCACCAACACGGAGTTCATCATTCACTTGATTCCCCTCATCCCAACTTATCCCAATCCATTGAAAAGGCAATTCTCTTCCGAGCCAAACAAAGGATGAATCTGGCGTTTTCTTGATGGATTGCCATCCCCATGGAATCTTAAGTGTCCACCCATATTCCGTATTTAAAGAATCTTCTAGTTTTTTATTTCGATCATCACCAAATATGTATCTACTTTGACGATCAATAAATAAATCGTGAAACTGTTTTCGAATGTAATCTCTTTTGTCCTCTATTGTAGAATATAATTGCTCTTTTGTACGGGCATTAATGACCATGAATAGTTGTTTATCAGCATGTACATTTTTGGCTAGAATAACAGGATCACCCGTCTCAGTTTCAATGAACTGATTTTCGGGCAAAATTCTTTTAATTAGATTATATCCAGAATTCCTTGAATCACGGTCAATTGCCGCTACAATTACTTGAGCTTGATCTTTTAAATCTTTATAAGTAGACGGATCTGAAAATTTTAAATAATAAAAAGGTTCAGGTTCCGGCGAATAAAGTGTGTCAATAAAGATGGATGTTAAATATTTTATAATGAAAGGTTTGTCAATATTGGAACAAATAACTCGTATTTCATTCCCAGCACCCAGAGCTTCTCTTTTTTGAGAACAACCGGATAATTGGATTATGAATCCAACCATTAAACATAGTAGCACTTTCTGATAATAATACATCGTAAAAATTAGGGTAGATTAAACTGTAAATCCTATAATCGAGATATCCATTTTATATGAAGTTTTCCCTGGTTTAATGTTTGGCCATACGGAAGGGCATATTGTACTTTAATAATAGATTGATCAGATTTTTGAGCCATGCCAAACCCATAGCCAAAATATCCATCCTTTACAGTGTTAAATGATGAAATGCCATAATCTGAAAAAAGATTGAATTGAATTTTAGTGTCGGGTTGATAGGCTAATTCTAAAGTAGAAATAAAATACTGAGTGGATAAAAATTGTTGTTCTAAATAGCCTCGCATAGTTGATGACCCTCCATATAAATAATATCTACTTTTCGGAACTTTATTATTCAAATTCGTTATTCCTTTCCCAATAAATTTTATGTATCCATGAACATTATTTTGGATTGGGTTAAAATAATTAAATTCAAATTCACTTTCTATAAAGCCATTTCCATTTTGTAATCCAATATCTACCGATCCAAATAACATCATCCCATCATTTGGAAAAAATCGATTATTTCTTGAATCTCTGAAAGACGATAATTTAAAAGCCTTAAATCCAACTTTGTCATAACCGTTCTCTTCGCCCTTTCCAGTAGGAATAGTTTTACCGGTGGAATATCCAAGATTCATTAAATGAAGCCCCGGGATAAACATTTGCAACATTGTTTCATTCTCAATAATTGAATATAATCCCTTGATCACTTCGTGGTGATAATTCCAATGAACACCTAAATCCCACCCAAATGGATGAGGTTCATATACCTTGAATCGGATAACTTGTGACAATGAATCAACCCGTTGCCAGTAAAGTTCGTACATCCCAGCAGTCTCAAATAAATTTTCAAGATGAAGATCAATTTGGCCTGTCACATCCCAGGACTCTCCCCTTTTCCCCATGCCAATTATGCCCGAAAAATGGCTTTCAAACTCAGGATCAATTTTAATGATTGCCCCTAAAATTTCATCTCTGACTATTCCAATATCAACGGATAATTCCCGGTTCAAAAAATAATATCTGTCTTGTATTGATTCCCTAACTTTATTCAATGAGAATCCAATGGTTGCAAGTTTCAATGGATTACTGATTTGGTCTAAAACAGATTGGTTTATTTTCTCTGAAGAAATGACAATCAGTGTGTCTATCTTTTTTTTGCGATTTATTTTAGTATAGTGTGCACTTTTTGGCTGCGTTGAGAATGATTCTAAAATGAATTCAAGAGACGGATTAGAATCTTGTTGAATGATTGTAAGCAAGGAATCCATCACATCATCATTTGATATTGAATGTATCTTTATTCGCTCTCCTTGTCCTAAAAGAAGAGAAATGCTGATAAACAAAATGAAATTAAAAATGCGCACGAACCTCTCCCTGAAAAGTGATAAAATTCTTATATCTGTCATCATTAATCGTATTTAATGTGAAAATCAGAGATACGGAATGATTTAAATAATACTGAAGTCTCGTATTCGACCGTAGGCCCACTCCAACTGGATTTCCATTCAGCGCTTCAGGTGGAATATGAGTCATTCCATTTTCTTCTTTCACTGTCGTCCAAGATACCCCAGTCTGCAACCGACCTTTTTTCTGATAGAAAAATCGACCGTCCAATTTTAACCCATAGGCTGTAGATGAAAATAACTTTCCTTGTTGAATACCAAAATCTGCTCCCCCTACAAACCCAATATCCACATCATAAGAATTGGACGTTTTGAGTAAAAATTTAGTTTCATTCCACCAACCTTTAATCTCTCGGTTTCTTAGTTCTGATATTGTCGATTCTACAAATTTCTGCCTGAATTTTGTTTTAGTCTTAAATGAAATCGTTTTTGAAATATTTTGATTGAAATCAAACCCAAATTCTGATAATCGATCTAAATTATTCCCACGTGAATCCATTCCATTCAGTGATTGAGAATAATCAATCCAACCCATGACCCTTCTTTTTCCAGAATACAATAGCTCCAGTCTAGAATCCACTCGAGATTTTGTCAAAGATGTGTCTAAGATTTCAGGGGAGATTATTTGATTTAATTGAAGGTCCAACCCACGGAAATCTATCCGAGTATTAGATCGAACTAAGAGATTAGGAAATCCATTCAATTTCCCAAAATCTATTGTGAATTTTTGTGACCCTTCCAAAACAGTATTTGGGTGCCTTTGTCCCGTGGGAACGGTGTATGCTATATATGCACCGTTCGGATCAGAGATGTATGTATTAAAAATGGGGTCATACCGAAATTGTCCTAATCCAATACCGACAGAATCATAGACGACTGCACGTGTTTCAGTTAATGATTCTTCCGTTTTTGCTTTAATTTCCCATGATATTGGTTTTTGGGGTTGACGGTAGGATAAAACAATTCGTGCCAGTGAATAATCAAAGGTAGATTTATTCGTTTCAATTGATTTAACTCGTTTTTTAAAAACTATATCCTGTTTCCATCCACTTTTAGATCGTGACTTTAAATTGAAAAATCCGATGAAATCCCGTGACGCAGACTCCCAAGATTGAGTCTCTCCATAAAATTCATCTTGACGAAGATGAATTCCAGATTCAAATGCAAAATCTTTTACCTTTATTGATAATCCACCCCCTGAATTATTAAACTGGTTTTTTTCTGCATCCACCTCTTTCAAGTAGGATATAAAAGGAGAAATGGATTTGGCATTGATCTGTAACCGACCCTGGCTTCGAACAAAATTCCCCTTCACCTGGCTGACAGATAAATAATTGAAATATGAATCCTTTAAAATGGGTTTTGTCATTCTTTGGTTCAATCTGAAACGTGATCTCTCATTTTGGGGATAGGTCAAATTCGCATATTCGAACTGGGACGACCCTATTCCATCGACCACTATTTCGGAAGTTAAATTGCTTTGGCGCACGCCTCTTTCTTTGAGAGAATCCAGATTCCAAAATCGTCTTTGCATCACATCATTTTCCTGGCCTAAGGACTGATATGCATTGTTCCGGTTCCAATCAGAAAGTGACAGATTCCATAACACGGGACCTATTTCAAGCGAATCAACAGAAATACCAAATTTATGGGACGCACCCTTATGTAACGCATTGGTTTGATTGATGGAATTTGGATCCAACCCAGACTGATTTAATTGTCCGGAGAAGGTTACATTTTTCCCAAGTTTGTATTCACCGCCGATAAATCCAAATTGATGAGATTCCGGGGCATGAATCGTTTGATTAGTACTATATAGATCCAGATTAGGCGCCCTCTCTGATTCAGGGACATATTCGTAAAAGATTCTGCCCTTGTCCGAAATAAGCCTTTTGTAAGCACCGTTTGGATCAAATCCAAATGTGATAGCAAAACGTGTGGAGTCGTTTGATAAAAACTCGGGATCATACACAAAAACAGAATCCACAAACACGTAATCTCCATCATCCCTGATAAAGGAATTGAAAATTATAATTTTTCCCGATTCACTGTCTGACAAGCCATCCCATATATCTTTCGACCAGTCATCCTGCTGGAATTGATCAGATTCCCTGAACATCCCTAAGGAAAGAGTACCCTTGGCACCAAATGCTTTTTCAACCATTCCACCAATAAACCCTTTTTGAAATTGAAAATCCGAATATTGATATTCGATAAAAATATCTGAGTCCGAATGAATCAAAATATTTGGTGTAAAATTGATCTCAGCCATTGAATAATCAATGGTATAATCATGATTGAGACCTCGAGTCAATTCACGACCATCAATCCATACTTTTTCTGTTCCGGACAAAACAATGATATTTCGATTTCCATCCTTGCCGGTTAATTGATAAGGTCCTTGGTCTCCATCTCTGCCTTTTATTTCACTGGACGAGAATTTACCCTTGGTTCCGGCATATACGCCCGTCCCTTGCCAACCGTTATACTTAAAGGTATTCTTTAGTCCTACAAGCTTTCTATTAATATTATGAGTTTTATCAATATTTTTATTGAAATTAATATCCCCTGCATTAATGGCATAATTTGGGTGAGTTACTGTGAGGTAAACTTTGTCTATTTCTTCTAATTCTCGTGTCGTCCCCTCAGGTTGGATTGGTAGATCCTGATCCGATAAAACACCGCTTACAATGATATTTTTGGCTAATTGTCCATTCAACTGCATTTGCAATCCACCGGAAAAATCAGAGCCACCCATAGGTGAGATAGTCAATTGCCTATAAATACTTCCGGATGAAAAAACGGTTGATTCTTGATGGTTAGTTTGAAATAATTGGGAGGTTGAAGAGGAAAGTTCATCATGTTGTTCAAGATCAAGGATAGGGAATGATTTCCATCTCGGTCCAACTGATAGAGGTAAACCATCCGTTAAATAATCATAAGAGACTATTAACCTTCCTGGACGAACATCTTTTTCATGTAAAAAGACAATCCCATCAATATCGTTTACTTTTTCAACCTCTATCCATCGTCCATCCTGATAAAGATTTAATGTGGATTTCAAAATAAAGGAATGGTTTAATTTTAGGGCAGTTTGGTCCTGCCCTAACAGGAGCGTATCAATCGCAGAGGTGACCCGGGCATGAATCGAGCAGGTCAATAAGAAAATTAATTTAAGGTAGAGCCTATTTAAATTTTGCATTCAAAATCAGGATATGATCCTGGGATAAAACAGCCAATGATCTATTCATCGTCGCCACATCAATGACGGGTACACTGGCACCGGGGATGGATACCATTTCCTGAGATTTGACAGACATACCTTTTCCTAGTTTGTTAAATACAAACCAACTACCCCTTATGGGAGTTAAAAATTCCGCATTAATAATTCCAGATGGATATGAATTTTGTTTTTGTCCTAATCGATTAAAAAAATGAACTTCCCCATCAGCGCTTAATATTCCCAGATCGCCATCTTGATTGATGCTCATATCCTTCATATGGATTGTCTTTTCGAATTCTCTGGATAAATTAATGAATGGTTGCTCAAGCAATGATCCATTTTCAAAAATAAAAATACTATTGTAAGTGCGTGAATAAAGAAAAAGCCTTCCCCAAGGGTCTAATGTTGCATTTTCTGGAAAAATACGAGGTTCAATTTTTTCAGTTTTGACTGGATTCAACCGAAAATCCAAATGGGAGATCAAATTTTCAATTCGGTCCAGCACCCAAATTCCTTCGGGTGAAATTCCCATCCACACTAGGTCGCCATATGTATGCCCACCTTGACCAAGTCCGCCTGCAAGTGTCACATCGCCAAAGGTTCCCAATTCAATCATTTCTCTTTGGTTCTGATCGAGCAATAAAAAACGGTTCGCAATTGACCAGCTCAAAACAGTGGGCTCTATATCTAATAGAGATATTTTATCGGGGAACGGACGGTATTCTAATATAGATAATGAAACTTGACCAAAAATCAAGCTTGTTAAAAAATAGACGATTAATAAAATGAATTTATGCAGAGTCCGGATCATGTTTAGAGATAGAGTTTAATAGAAAATAAGTACCAATCAAAATCATAAATACCGAAATAACTTGAGATCCAGAAAATAGGTCAAATAGATATTTCTCATTCGTACGAATGAATTCAATTGTAAATCGTTCAACTCCTGCAAGGATCAAATATGAAAAGAATAAACTTCCAGCGATTTTCACATTATTTCGACGGGACCAAAGAAAATAGAAGATTGCTACCGCTGCCGAGAACTCGTACAACTGTGTTGGATGTACAGACAAAACACCGGGAGCAAACCCTGAAATATCAATCCAAGGGTAATAGACGGAAAAAACTTGAGATGTACTGGGTGGTAATCCATTTGGAAAAGATACTGCCCAAGGTAAGGATGTTGGAATACCGTAATCATCACCCACGAGAAAACATCCCAATCTCCCAATTCCATATCCTAAAATCAACAAAGGTGCCACAATATCCGCGAATGTAAGCCATTGTAAATTATTTTTTCTTAAAACCATTGTCACGGCTAGAGTACCACCCATCAATCCCCCAAGGAAAACTAAACCAGACCCGCTAAAAATCATGCCAACGGGATCCTGAATCACATCTCCTAAATTTTCTAGCAAATAATATATTTTAGATCCTAAAACACCTCCGATCGCTGCCCAAAATATCATATCAGACGCTAATTTTTCATCATGGCCTAATTTCTTCAAATCATGGTTGAGTAAGAAATATGTTGTATAGAAAGCCACAACGAGCATAAAACCAAATGAATAAATCGTGATAGGACCAATCTCTAATAAAACCGGATACATTATATTTTTTCTCCACACTCAGGACAGAATTTGTCTAATTCGCTCAATTTATTTCCGCAATTTAAACAGTTTAAATTACGAGCCTTTCCATTTTGATAATAGTTCAATACTAGCATGGTGAATAAGGTAACAACTGCTAGTGCAATCATCGGTTCCCAAATATAAAGACTATGACGCTTAATTTTTTGGGGTGGTATTTCAACCTGAACGTCTGGCTGAGATAATTTCATAAGTTCATTCAAAGTACTTCTTGTTGTTAAGCCACGAGTATTCATGTAAGAAAAAGTAATCATATGAACATTATTTTGTGGAATATTTGTCCATTGAATTGAGTGAATTGTTTGTCCATGTGCATCCTGAGAAGATTCTCCCTTAAATCCCGTGTATTCAAAATTCTCTGCTGCAAGGGGTTCCTGAATCTCAAAATCTAATTCTATAACTGTTTCAGAAAATGAGAGTTCATATTCAAAATATCGATTGCCAGGTTCCGGAAATTTTGTTGAATTAATCATAAAAGCAAATTCATCTAATCCCTTCGGGACTTCCACCCAATTTAACCCCTTTATGAATCGAGTCGAGATGAGGACAAATTCCAATTCACCCTTCGGATTAGTCTTAATCTGAGAAACAGAATCCACATCGGATGGTACTGTAAAAAGGAATGTATTATTTTGTGTTACACTTTCTCGGTGACCGCTGAACAATATTGTAACCATATTTTGGTCATATTCAGGAATAATGGACATACGGCCATGATTCAAATCTCCAAATAGGCGAACGGCTCCAATTATAAATATTAAAAAAGTGGAAAATCTCATGGTAAAATTTATAGAGAGAAATCCTATTGTGTGGTCATTCTTGTAAGTACTATGAGATCATAAATGGCATGTGACCAAGCTGTGATTCCAAATCCACGTAGAAAATAAAGTGTCCCCAATGCCATTCCTGCAAGAAACCGAATCATAAAAATATTAAATGAAAAAAAGTCACCGTATTCACCAATAAAATGAAATGATGAAAAAATACCCGCAGCAATTATCATGGCAGACCAGTTTTTAGTTTTTTCTGACCATTGGAAAATGAATCCTAATATAGCAGATATCCCCGCAATCAACAATACTCGAAATAAAAATTCTTCATAGATTCCAGCTCCCACGGCAAGTGTTACTTGTTGAACTAACATAGAGCCCGTTGGATTCATCAACAGTAAATAAACATTGGTCATGAAGAAATAGATCATCACCGACCATACAACACTCTCCCCCATCATCAGTAAAAGATAATCGCCATGAATTTGTGTTTCTTTCCAATACTTGCGCTGGAGAATAAATGTAATGATAAAACCAATAAAAAATATTCCTCCAATCCAATAATGCCCGGACACACCAAATATTTCCAGGATTTGTCGCATCAATGCATCGGCGCCATTTCGTAGAACGAGCATATCATCAGATGATGTAAGGAGAATCCCAATCTCGTAAATAAGAAATAACGGGATGGTAAAAAGAAAGCTATAAAGTGGAGAGGTTGTGGACCGCCAGTAAGAGTTCATTAAATCAGTCGTTATCTACCTGTAAAACGGCTAAAAGTGCTTCCTGTGGGACTTCCACCTTACCGATCATTTTCATGCGTTTTTTGCCCTTCTTTTGCTTTTCCCAGAGCTTGCGTTTCCGCGTGATATCCCCTCCATAACATTTTGCAGTCACATTTTTTTTGATAGCTTTTATAGTCGTACGTGCTATGATTCGATTATTTAAGGCTGCTTGGATAGCCACTTCGAACATTTGTCTCGGAATCAATTCTTTCAATTTGCTGCATAAGGCTACCCCACGTTGATAAGCATCGTCCGCGTGACAAATGGTGGACAATGCATCTACCGGTTCGCTGTGAATTAGGATATCCAATTTTTGTAGTTGAGCTTTTTCAAATTTTTTGAATTCATAGTCAAAAGATGCATACCCACTGGAAATGGATTTGAGCTTATCATAATAATCAAAAATGATCTCGCCTAAAGGCAGATCATAATGGAGTTGGGCTTTTTCCGGGGAGAGATACTGGGTATTTTTATAAATTCCACGTTTTTTCTGGCACAAGGTCATGATGCTGCCAATATATTTTTTGGGCGTTAAAATTTCTGCCGAAACAATTGGCTCTAGGATTGCTTCAATATCCCCGATTGGTGGCATTTTTGCCGGTGTTTCAACTTGCACTCTTTCCCCACTCCGTAATAATACCTGGTAAACAACATTGGGTGTGGTGCTAACCAATTCCAAATCAAATTCCCGTTCCAACCGCTCTTGAATGATTTCCATGTGAAGTAATCCCAAAAATCCGCAGCGAAATCCGAAGCCTAATGCCTGACTCGTTTCCGGTGTGAATTCTAAAGAAGCATCGTTCAGCTGGAGTTTTTCTAAGGCTTGTCGCAATTGGTCATAATCGTCACCATCTGCTGGGTAAAGTCCTGAATAAACCATGGGTTTAATCTTTTTATATCCAGGTAATTGTACGTCGGCTTTATTTTCCTTAACCGTGATGGTATCACCCGGTTGGATATGGCTCATATCCCGAATACTAGCTACAACATAACCCACATCCCCCGCTCGAAGTTCTTTTGTTTTTACTTTTTCTAGAATAAAATGACCGGTTTCTGTAATCTCATATTCACGATCATGTGCAAAGAATTGTGCAGTCATCCCTTTTCTTATTACACCGTCAAAAACACGGACATAAGGAATGGCTCCTTTATAATTATCATACATGGAATCAAAGATTAGTGCCCGGGATTTTTCACCTGAATTATCTTTTGGTGGCTCGATTCTATCTATAATGGCATTAAATATATCTTGGATACCAATCCCGCTTTTTGAACTGGCTTCGATGATCTCACTCTCATCACAACCGATCAATTCCATCATCTGTATTTTCACATCATCCACCATGGCGGATTGGAGATCTACCTTATTAATAATTGGGATCAACGTGAGGTTATTTTCGATGGCGAGATAAGTATTGGACACGGTTTGTGCTTCCACGCCCTGGGCTGCATCCACCAAAAGCAGTGCACCTTCACAGGCAGCCAAAGAACGAGATACTTCATAGGAAAAATCTACATGGCCCGGTGTGTCAATCAGATTCAAGATATAGGATTGTCCATCCGTGTGTTCGTATTCCATACGGATAGGATGGCTTTTGATGGTGATACCTCGTTCCCGTTCCAGGTCCATACTGTCCAGAACTTGGGCTTTCATCTCTTTTTTGGGCACGGTATTTGTTTCTTCCAACAAGCGATCAGCGAGAGTGGATTTCCCGTGATCAATATGGGCAATAATACAAAAGTTTCGGATGTGAGCCGTTTTCATCCGTTGAAACTACAGAGCAATGATGTTGGTTTATAAAGAGAAAATAAATCTTTCCACCCAATCCTCTATTACTATCGTTATAAAGGAATGAGTGGTCTAATACAAATCATTGAAAAGAAAATATCTTTTGTAGGGTTATAATAATAATTCTGGATTCATAATCAAGTCAGGAATGACAAAAAGATTAAATTCGTTTCAAGAGTTCCTTCTTTTTCTTTTGGTACTCTTCTTCGGTAATGAGTCCCTTCTCTTTCAATTCGGCCAATTTTTCAATCTCTTCAATGATCTGCAAGACATTCTTGTGTTTATCATCGTTGTCTTTATGATCTTTCACAATCACCACACGTTGGTGATATCCACAATCGTGCCACATGTGGTCCCAGCGATTCCAATGCCAATTAACACCAAGATAGACTTGTGGCCTGTGATGATTTGTAACATGATGAACTTTATGTTTTTTAGGTTTGTGTGTTTTTTGGCGCTTGTGGCTCGGATAGGCCAAGGATAAAAGAAAAATGAATAATAATAAGATCTTTAAATGTTTCATCTGTTTACTCCATTAAAAGTGTTACCAAGAATGACACATCTAATCCCAGAAAAGTTAAATCAATATTTAATATCATCTCTGCCAACCGATTTACCGATATGACCAACCTTATTCCCCATGGTATAAAATTCTCCGCTCCCGGCAGTCATACCAAAAAATGGAACGTTTGGAACAATGAGCCTGCCATTCTCATCACAAACACCATCCAGTACAGTCGTTGCAACTACATCGGCGAAGAAAACGGTTCGGTGTGGCGGCAAGTCAATCGTATTTATAATTCTGCATTCCAACTGGATTGGCGCCTCCGCAACAGTGGGCGCATCCACCACCACCGCTTTCCCTTCTGTAAGTTTCGACAGAGCAAATTTATCCATCACTTTACTGGAATTCATGTCCACCCTATCAAAAGCATCCACCATGTCCGACGTCGGTACGTTCAAAACAAACTCTTGATACATTTTTATTAAGTCTCCAGCAATATGATAATCCGCTACGCTGATCCCAATTTGGGGCGGTTTTCCCTCCAGCACAAAAGTCCAGACGACCGAGATTTCTTGCGGATTACCAGGTTTTCCTTTCACGGTTAACAATATAGCGGGCACAGGGGGAATCATGGGTCCGTTCTCTGAAAGTCTTCTACGTTTCCCATTTTTAAAATCCGGGGAGATTGAATTCGGTTTGCTAGCCCATCCCAAACCCGACATGAGTACAGGAAAAATAGTTTTTTTAATAAAAATGCGACGATTCACCGGCAATTCCTTAATTAAAAAATTATCTCTTTGTTGAATATATTATTCGCTTCATCTGCACGGTAGCCCCAATCCGGGTTTCCATCATCCCCGTCATAATAGTTTTCTATTATACCAATGTCTCCATCATCTAAGATTTCGGATAAATTTTAATCAATATCGACTTGTTGCCTTAAATGAGAAAATGAAGTTATTTATTATATTTACGTTGCGCTCTCAAAAGCCGGACATTGGCTTTCTTATTTTCACCATCCTGCATCAACGATACAACGCGCAATGCTTCCATAACTGGAATATTCAGATTATCAGAATTAGAATAGAATGCATCCATATGGAGGGCCAGGATCTTCAAATTATAACCCACTTCCTGGGAACGGTATTCATCGGCGATCTCATAAAATCGTTCAATATAATAGTGTTCCACCCAATTTTTATCATGAAGAAATTGTTTTCGCACTTCTGCTTGATGATGAGATTTCAACTTAGCGATTGCCCCGTAAGCGCCATTGATAAAAGCGATCTTTTCTTCCTGGGAATAGCCCTTCCAGAAATCGGCCGGGGTTGAATTCTGAGCCCAAATGGCTGTGATAAATAAAAGGGATAAAAGTCGGTTTATCATTTTTTCTTGCCTATATAATGATTCACAATTGGAAACCGACGACCCACACCAAATGCCTTGGAAGAGACACGTAATCCCGGAGCAGCTTGTCGTCTTTTATATTCATTGATTCTAATTTTTTGATAAAGAGAATTTACTAATTCCATATCAGCGCCATCTTTGATCAATTCTGCCGGCGATTTCCTGTCTTCAACAATTGCATCCACCAACGGACTCACCACTTCATAATCAAAAGGGTCAACTTGGTCTGGTGCCAACTCTGCCGAGGGCGGCTTTGAGATGCTTCCATGTGGAATTCTTCCAGCATTTTGAGAATTAACCCATTTTGCCAAGGTATACACATCGGATTTGCTTAAGTCTGAGATTACCGCTAATCCACCACTCATATCGCCATAAAGAGTGCAATAGCCCAAGGCTAATTCTGTTTTATTTCCCGTGGACAAAACCATCCAACCGAATTTATTGGAAAGTGCCATGAGCAAGTTTCCTCGAGCTCGGGCCTGGAGATTCTCTTCCGCAACATTGGGCTCCAATCCAAGAAAATGGGGATGCAATACTGTTTCCAATCCTTCCACTGCTTCCTGGATTGGAATGATCCTATAGTCAATACCCAGATTTTCAGCCAATGCTTGCGCATCAGATAAACTGTGATCGCTTGAATATTTGGATGGGAGCGATATTCCATGTACATTTTCTGCTCCAAGTGCATCTGTAGCAATGGCAGCAACCAAGGCACTATCGATTCCGCCGGACAATCCCAATACAGCTTCGGTGTGTCCGGTTTTCTTAAAATAATCTGACACACCGAGACACAAAGCTCGAAACATCTTTTCTTCTCGGGGCTGCACTCTAATTTTAATCGGTTTATTGGATTCAATATCTACTAAAATTAGGTCTTCCTTAAAGGCAGCGCCTTGACCCAGACAATCTCCATTTGCAGAAAAGACTAAGGATTCGCCGTCAAAGATCAATTCGTCTTGGGCACCTACCATGTTACAATAAATAAATGGGAGTCCCGTTTCTTTAACTTTATTCTGAATTAAATTACACCTTTTGACCAATCTCCCTTCATGGTATGGAGATGCAGAAATATTAATAATTAATTCTGCGCCCATATTTTTTTGCATTTGACTGACCTTACAATCATAATCCTGATCCCAAAGGTCTTCACAAATCTGAACGCCAATTTTGACTTGTTTTCCTCGAACCGGAACAGAAATTACTTTCGGTTCGTCTCCGCTGGTAAAATACCGATCATCATCGAATACATCATATGTGGGAAGTAAAATTTTGTCTGAAGTGGATTGAAGTTTTCCAGCATAACAAACTGCAGCAGAATTGAATATTTTGCCATTCTCTTTTCTTACAAATCCAATAATTATAGGAATGGAAGATATGGATGCAATTTCAATTAGGATTAATAAGTTTTGGTCAATAAATCCATCTTCCCAAAGTAAATCTTGAGGGGGATAACCTGTTATTATCATTTCAGGAAATACAGCAATATCAGCCTTTAGATCAATACTTTTCCTATACTTCTTTAATATTATATTTTTGTTATTTTCAAAAGCACCAACTGTTGGATTGATTTGGCAAATAGCAATTTTCATTTCACAATTTCAAAAGAATGAAACTCATTTTTGCTCGGAAACCATTCAATACTTAATTTCTTTACTTTTGCCAATGGTGGACCATCTTGAAGCCATCCAGTCAATTCTGTTAGATTATCCATACTTCCTTCAGCAATGATCTCTACAGCATATGAAAAGAAGTTTTTGACCCAACCCGTTAAACCCAATTCCAATGCTTTGGTTTGAGTTTGTTTCCTAAACCAAACTCTCTGCACCTTTCCCGATACCATAATATGAATTCTATACACGAGCTAATTCTCTATTAAGTTTTATAATGACGTCTTTAGGTGATTTAGCATGGATTACATGCTTAATATCCCAAGTCTCGTACCCAATCACAGGTTTTTCTAATTGGAAGGCGTAAGCAATTTCACTCATGGTGCCGTATTTTCCGGATATTGCAACTGCAGCATCACAATTGTAGGCAAGAACCGCGTTTCTTCCAATATCCATACCGGTTGCGATAGGAAGGGTTAAATAAGGGTTTCCTTCCTCTAAATCACGACCTTTCAGGATTCCAATTACTGTGCCACTTTCTTCGGATACACCCTTGGCAATTGCTTCCATCACACCTTGTCCACCCCCACAAAAAACTATATACTTTTCCTGGGCTAATAAACGACCAATTTCCACAGTATTTTTATACACTTCAGTCGTTATATCTCGCCCACCAAAAACTGAAATTCGTCCTTTAAATTCCATTAAGGTTCTAATCTTGTCATTGTTCTGGGGAAAGGAATTGTTTCACGGATATGTTTTGTTCCGCAAATCCAAGCCACTGTTCTTTCCAATCCAAGCCCAAATCCTGAATGAGGAACCGAACCGTACTTACGAAGATCTAAATACCATTTAAATGGCTCTAATGGTAAATCGTGATGACGAATTCTATCGATCAAAATATCAATATCGTCTTCGCGTTGCCCCCCACCTACAATCTCACCATACCCTTCAGTAGCTATCATATCAACACCTAAAGCAAGATCATTGTTTTGCTCGTCTCGTTTCATGTAAAAAGCCTTTATTCCGGCAGGCCAACGATGAATCATCACAGGTTTATCAAAATGTTCTGATAAGAGCGTTTCATCTGGAGCACCAAAGTCTGAACCATATTTAAATTCACTTCCTTTATCTTTCAATATTTTGGCTGCTTCATCATAAGTGATTCGTGGGAATGGTGGTATAATAGCTTCCAGTTTTCCGATATCTCTTTCCAAGATTTTTAATTCTATTTGGCATTTTTCAAGGACTCGCTGAATAATAAAGCCAACCAGGTTTTCTGCCCAGGTCATGTTCTCATCCAATTCCACGAAAGCCATTTCCGGTTCCACCATCCAGAATTCTGTTAAATGGCGCCGTGTTTTAGATTTCTCTGCACGAAAAGTCGGCCCAAAACAATAAGTCTTTCCAAATGCAGTGGCGCCAGCTTCCTGATATAATTGTCCACTTTGGGTTAAAAAAGCAGTTCGTTCAAAATAATCCACTTTAAATAGCGTGGTAGTCCCTTCCACCGCGTTTCCGGTAAAAATGGGAGAATCGATCAATACAAATCCGTTGTCATCGAAAAAATCTCGGATCGCTTTTACGATTTGGTGACGGACACGCATGATTGCATTCTGCCGTTTGGAGCGCAACCATAAATGTCGATTCGACATAAGAAAATCAGCGCCATGCTCTTTTGGAGAAATTGGGAATTCTTCCGTAGAATGATTTATCACTTGAATCTCTTTGATTCCCAATTCGTATCCGCCAACGGATCTGGGTTCTTTTCGAACAGTCCCTTTGAGCATAACCGAATCTTCCTGGTTCAATTCTTGTTCCATATTAAATGATTCATCAGTGGCTTCGCCTTTTACAACCACGCCCTGAAGTAATCCCGTACCATCTCTAAAAATAAGAAACCAGATCTTCCCAATATTTCTTGTGTTATGCACCCAACCTTTGAGAGTCACCTCCTGGCCTTCAAATTGCCCTAAATCTTTAATAGTTACTGTTTTCATTTTATTATATCGTGTCCCTTTACCACGTTGTCATAATATCATTCAAAATATCTTCCGCAATTTTACGAACTGCAACCTTAGTAGCAAAGGCACGCGGTTCGCCAAATTCATCGTCATCATCTCCATCAATTTTACCATCATTATCATTATCAATACCATCAGATCCTATGTCTCCGCTTAAACCATAAGCACCAAATCCTGAATAAGTTCCTTCTAATAAATTCTTATCCTGTGACACATCGTACCAAGAAATTTTTACATCAATCTTGTAGCGAAATTCAGATACAGATTCTTGTTTGCTATAGGTGTACGGGCCTTCACTTACTTTTTTAACAGTTCCTCTAAGAATAGAGTGAGCGCTCGATTCATTCACTAAATTTAATATCCCCGCTTCGTTAAACTCAGTCAGTATCCCATCCGTGATATCTTCTGCTAATCCAAATTCAGCTGTCTCATTATCCATAAGTGGGATTGCAATTGACTTAATATGGGGCGGAATAGAACCTGCCATAGAATAAAAACCGCATGAGATATGGAAGATGGAAAATGTAAGAATTAAAATGTTTAGATAATTTTTCATTTTAATTTCTTCGCTTTATTTTTGGATCCAAGCCAAATTCTTCAATCTTTCTATAAAGTGTTCTTTCACTCATACCTAAAGACCTTGCTGTTTTCCGTCTATTATTATTAAAAAACTTTAAAGATCGAGTAATAGCCTCTTCTTCCAAATCTTTAATTGACATATCACCTATGGCATCATCGCGAATCAATTTGTGTCCATCTTCCATTATTTCCATGGATTTTTCTGGTAATGGCATTCCCATTTCGGATGGGGTTATTATTGGGAATTGAGTTCCAGTGGGTGGCACCTGTCCGCTCATTAACATTTTTTGAATGATTTCCGTGTCTTGTTTTAACATAAAAAGCTGTCTTAGAATAAGATCAATTTCAGCTTTATCAGATGATTGGTTTACGATTACAGGTAAAGCAGTGTTTTGAATTGGATCTAAAGGTAATACATCCAATAATTCATTTTGCACTATTTCAGCTGTAATACGCTCCCCCTTTTGGAGTACAATTATTTTTTCAACAAAGTGTTTCAATTCACGAACATTTCCCGGCCATTCATATTGTTTCAACACACGAATTGCTTCAGGCATGAATCCTCTGTATAAAATGCCATTAGATCGGGTGAATTCCAGTGCAAAACGTTCTACCAATGGACCAATATCCTCTACGCGTTTTCGGAGAGCTGGCACATCAACGGTCACTGTTTTTAATCGATAATATAAATCTTGACGAAAATCTCCTTTTTTAACTAATTCACCTAAATTTTTATTGGTAGCAGCTATAACACGTACATCCGTATATCTCATCTTAACTTCACCAACTCTCATAAATTCCCCACTCTCTAAAACCCGAAGTAATTTTACCTGAGTTTCTAATGGCGTTTCACCTATCTCATCCAGGAAGATGGTGCCCTTATGTGCTTCTTCAAAATATCCTTTCCTATCTTCACTAGCACCTGTAAAAGAACCCTTTTTGTGTCCAAATAATTCTGATTCAATTATGCCTTCTGGGATTGCACCACAATTCACCACAACCATGGAATCATTCGATCGTTTGCTGGTTTTATGAATCGCTTTTGCAACCAATTCTTTACCTACACCCGATTCACCGGTAACGAGAACAGATATATCTACCGGTGCCACTTGGGCTATCATTTCTAATACATGCTGTACACTATCGGAAGTCCCAATTATGCGAGATTGTTTTTGAAGTCTGTCTAAATCAATCATTTATACACCTCCCAGGTTGAACGAATTAATGAATCTAAATCTGAATATTTTGGTGACCAATCCAGCACTTTTTGTGCTTTTTTGGATGCAGCAATCACAGTTGCCGGGTCCCCTGCCCGTCTTCCCGTAATTTCAAAAGGAATTTCTTTTTGAGATATTTCACGTGTTTTATGAATTACATCCATAACTGAATGTCCTTCTCCTGTTGCCAAATTCACCAAAATATTATTTTGCTTGGCATGGAGCATTTCCATCGATCTTACATGGGCTGTGGCTAAATCGTTCACATGAATATAGTCTCGAACACCGGTCCCATCCGATGTATCATAATCATTACCAAATACATTCATTGAACTACGCAACCCTGAAGCCACTTCCATGACAATGGGAATCAAGTTTTGAGGATTTTGTTCCTTTCCCTTTACCCTACCTTTCACATCATACCCTGCTGCATTAAAATAACGTAATATTGAAATACGAATTCCTTTTAAGTCGCTAAACCATTTTAAATTTCTCTCAATCTGTAGTTTCGTTTCACCATAATAATTAATGGGTGATACAGGATGGTTTTCATCCATTGGGATGTATTGTGGATTGCCATAAACAGATGCGGTTGACGAAAAAACAAAATTTTTAATTCCATACCTGTCGCATGCATTCAACAAATTTATTGTGCCAATTAAATTATTATGGGCATATTTTGCTGGATTAATCATTGACTCTCCTGCAGCTTTCCATGCCGCCAAATGAATCACACCATCAAAGTTCATCGCCATTACAGAATCAAGATCCGAATCTGAATGGGTACTTCCATTTACAAATGTGGACCTCGGATCTATATTCTCCTCTAATCCGAGAGACATATCATCAAGAATAGTCACGTCATTTCCTTGATCAATTAATTCATAAACCACATGGGAACCAATATATCCTGCACCCCCTGTTACTAAAATTTTCATCAAACTGTTATTCCTAAATCTTTTTCAAATTCTTCAATTTCATCCCTAATGGATGCTGCTTTTTCAAATTCTAATTTTTCTGCTGATACAAGCATTGCTTTTCTCAGTTCTATTAAAATCATTTGTTTTTCAGCTTCAGGTAGAAGATCTTTGTCATAACCGGGTACATACACATCTTCTTTCTTTTGCCTTGAATCTGCCACCGCTGTTGAAATCAAAATATCATCTACTGACTTATAAATGGTTCTTGGTGTTATATCGTGGTCCTTATTGAATTTTTCTTGAATTTTTCTTCTTTGATATGTCGTAACTACAAGATATTTCATGGCATCTGTTGTTTTATCTCCATATAGAATAACAAGCCCACCAATGTTTCGTGCGGCTCGCCCTGCCACCTGAAGTAATGAACTTTTGGATCTAAGGAACCCTTCCTTATCAGCATCCAATACCGCCACTAGACTTACTTCGGGAAGGTCCAATCCTTCTCTAAGAAGATTGATTCCAACTAATACATCGAATTCGCCCATTCTTAATTCTCGCAAAATTTGAACCCTATCTAATGTCACAATATCTGAATGAAGATACTTAACTCGTATATTAAGTCCAGCTAAATAATCTGTTAAATCTTCTGCCATTCGTTTTGTCAAAGTTGTTACAAGTATTCGTTCATTTCGTTTTGCACGGTAACGAATCTCACTAACGAGATCATCGATTTGACCTTGCGATTCTCGAATATCGACTTCCGGGTCTAATATTCCGGTTGGACGAATAATTTGTTCAATAACCACCCCTTTTGTCAGTTCCATTTCTCGATGGGATGGGGTTGCCGATGTAAAAATTATTTGCTTCTGGGCTTTAAAGAATTCATCATATTTCAAAGGTCGATTATCTAAGGCACTTGGGAGTCTGAATCCATGTTCCACCAACGTTTCTTTTCGCGCCCTGTCCCCATTATACATCCCTTGGATCTGTGGTAGCGTAACATGTGATTCATCTAAGATTGTAAGTGAATTTTTAGGAAAAAAGTCCTGCAATGTATAGGGCGTATCTCCCGGTGCGCGATCCGCAAAATACCGTGAATAATTTTCGATTCCAGAGCAATAGCCTAATTCAAACATCATTTCAATATCAAAATTGGTTCGTTGTTCTAATCTCTGGGCTTCCAATAATTTGTTATGACTCCGAAGAAAATCCAATCGCTCGTTTAATTCCTGGCGAATTTCACCAATGACCCGTAATGTTGTTTCTTTATCTGTAACAAAATGCTTAGCGGGAAAAATAACAGCAGTATGAATTATTTCCTTAATTTCTCCAGAAATTGGATCAAATTTTGTGATTGAATCCACATCTGAACCAAACATTTCGATCCGAATACATGCATCTTCGTAAGCAGGGAACACTTCAATAACATCGCCGCGAACACGAACATTGCCCCGTTCTAAAACTTGATCATTCCTTGAATAATGAATATTGATTAGCTTAGATAAAAATGAACGACGATTCAGTAAATCACCTTTGGAAATGGTCACGGAACCTTTATTGTATTCTTCAGGTGAACCGATGCCATAAATACAAGATACAGAACTGACCACAATCACATCTTCCCTTGCCATAAGTGAACTGGTAGTTTTGAGCCGGAGTTTATCAATCTCCTCATTTACTGACATATCTTTTTCGATGAAGGTATCGCTCACGGGTAAATAGGCTTCCGGCTGATAATAATCATAATAGGAAATAAAAAACTCCACCGCATTATCCGGGAAGAGCTGCTTGAATTCACCATACAACTGGGCTGCCAAGGTTTTATTGTGGCTCATGATCAAGGTTGGTTTTTGCACTGCCTGGATCACATTAGCCATGGTAAATGTTTTCCCTGAGCCTGTGACACCCAGCAAGGTCTGATATTCTTCACCACAGTTAATTCCCTTTACCAATTCATCAATGGCTTGAGGCTGATCTCCCTGTGGCGTGAAATCGGAGTTAATTCTGAACTCTGCCATAATGTCTAAATTACGGCATTTTACTGACGGGGGTCAATGGCAGACTTTAATTAGATTTTGATAAGGATTTGGGAGTTTGGAGATTGGATTAGGCAAAATAAAAATGATTATATATTTGGTTAAAAGTTAGATTATTATCCAACCTTGTTTTTAGATTTCATCATGACCATGAACCAATTTATTGTTTCTCTTGAAAATGAAATTCCACCGAATGGGATTTCCCAATTATTGGAAGCACTATGGTGGGAGAAAAAAGGTGAATTTCCATTTTCGATGAATTGATAAATAAACAAAAAACTAAATGGGTTTTAATTCTGATTATATTGACCTGGCCACTTTTATAATCTCTGTCGCCACTTTCACAGGAATTCCCGTTTCTCCATGGATCACTTCCGGCGTGAGTTTGGCAATGGCTTTCGGACCGTCAAAGGTTTGGAGCAATTTTTCCAATCGTTTTTTTCCCATACCCGGGATTTTAGCAAAAACAGATAAAACCATATCCTTATTTCGTTTCTGTCGTTGAAATGTGATGGCAAAACGATGGGCTTCATCCCTGATCCGGCGTAATAAAATAAGACCCGGACTTTGTTTGTGGATTGATTGTGGGTCCGGATTCCCCGGAACGAAAACTTCTTCCAACCTTTTAGCCAATCCAACAACTGGAATGTAATCCAAGCCCAATTCTCTTAAGGCCGAAACGGCCATGCTTAACTGTCCTTTTCCCCCATCTATGAGGATAAGATCAGGGAAAGGTTTTTCTTCATTTTTTACCCGTTTATAGCGACGAAATACCACTTCTCTCATAGCAGCAAAATCATCAATCCCAGTCACTGTTTTTACATTGAATTTTCGGTATTCGGTTTTTCTCGGTTTTGCATCGATAAAACAAACTAGGGAAGCCACCGTATTGGTTCCACCAAGATGGGAAATATCAAAAGCTTCAATCCGTTTTGGGGGAACATCCATATTCAAATCTTCCTGAAGTTGCCCCAACATCTTTGGAATCTGTTCTTTCCGTTTAACACGATTAATGATCCATTCTCCCAAAAGGAGTTTCGCATTTTGCATAGTGACACGAAGCTCTTTTGCTTTTTCACCTTTTTGGGGATAGAGAAAATAAACAGCGCCATTTCGTTTTTCTTTCAACCATTGATTTAAGTCTTTTTCATCATTAGGCTGGAATTGAAGTGAAATTTCCTTTGGGATAAAATCGCTATCCATATAAAACCGTGAAATAACGGTTTGCAGCGTGGCTTTGTCATTTTCATCTAATCCCCGGAGAGAAAGTTTTTCTCGACTAAAAATCCGTCCATTTCGAATCCGAATAATCACCGCCACACCCAAATTATCTTCTCTCACCAGGGCGATCACATCTCGTTCTTCAAAATCTGTTGCTACGTGGCTTTGCTTTTCCTTGAAGGATCGCATGGCATACAATTGATCTCGATACATGGCTGCTTCTTCGTACTTTTGATTTGTGGATGATTTATGCATTAGATCGTTTATAAATGCTTCCGTACTCTTCGTTTTTCCCTTCATGAAATCTTCAATACGGTTCACCATTTCTTGATAATTATCCTGAGAAACAAGACCTTCGCATGGACCTTCGCATCTCTTTATATGATAATCGAGGCATAGTTTTACCTTTTTCTCAGCAACCATTTTATCATCCAAATAATAACTACAACTCCGAATTGGAAATACTTTATGAAGTGCTTTTAATGTTATACGAAGACGGCCAACATCAGTAAATGGTCCATAATACTTTGAACCATCCTTTATAATTTTTCTCGTCAATAAAACCTGTGGATATGGCTCTTTGGTAATTCGAATGAACGGGTAAGTTTTATCATCCTTTAAATCTATATTATATCTTGGGCGATGCGTTTTGATGAGATTCGCTTCCGTCATGAGAGCTTCCACTTCATTTCGCACCACGATCCATTCAAGATTTTCAATATTTCGAACCAATGAAATAGTTTTTGCTCGCTGGTGTTTTTTACTTTGGAAATAAGTCCGGACCCGATTGCGAAGATTCTTGGCTTTGCCAACATAAATAATTTTTTTATCGGAATTGAAAAACTGATAAACCCCGGGATGGGTGGGAATTTGTTTCAGTTTTTCTTGGACGACACCATTCATACTTATGTGAAATTACACATTTTTTATTGAGTAATAATTCTTAATGTTGTTTTGATATTTTAACTTTCAAATGAAACATTTAAATAATGATCATAAAGGGTAATGCTTGTTAATGAATTTTTGAAATAAGTCTATTAAAACGTATTATTTTATATTTATTCTAAAACAGTATATTATTAGTTATACATAGTTTTATAATTAATAATTAACTATTTGGATTATAGGAGAATGATGATTAGCATCTACCATTAGAATAACATTTTTGCAAGGTAATCCAAATGATCAACAAAAGATGAAGAATATTCTGTCACTTTATTCTAGCAAATTACTCATTGGTGTGCTAATCGTTTCCTGTGTGTTGCTAAATGCACAGGATAATTCGAAAAAGCGAAAGGTATATCGTACTCAGAGTGGTGTATTAATTCAGGCACCTAAACCAATCTTTGAAAGAAAGAATAAAAAATCGAAGGTAACTCTAGATAATGTGCAAGGAAAAGCCCAAAAAGAACGGAAAGAATTAGAATATAAAAATCGGTTAGAAAGTTTGGAATCCCGGTTGACAGAATTGATTGAGCAATCAAATAATTCTCAAAATGATACTGTTTTTATTTATACAACTTTATATGACACAACAACAGTTTTTGACACAACTTTCATTTACACAAATGCAACAACAACTAACTACGACACTGTGATTATCAGTGACAGCCTTTATATCATCAATTATGATACAACAACTATCGTAAATACAAATTATGATACAGTGGTGGTGTTAGATACAACTTATCTTTACACCTATGATACAACCGTCGTGCGTGATACAGTTTGGGCATTTGCAATAGATACTGTTGTAATTTATGATACAAGTTGGGTTTTTGCCTATGATACGACGACTATTAACGATTCCACCTGGGTATTTGCCTATGATACCACTGTTGTTTATGACACACTGGTCATATTTAACAATGACACGGTTACCATCCATACCCATTCATCAAATTTCACACCAGATATGGCCGATGGACAGCGGTCTCAATTTCCAAAATGGAAATCACTTAATGATGTAATCCGTGCTCGGGACACAGATGATCCCACTGCACAAGAATGGATTAATCAGGCGCTTTATGCAGCTGGTGGTGATTGGTCAAAAGCAGGAGATGAATATTTAAAATTTCAAAAAATCTATTCATCTGCAATCGTTAAAAGTATTTTAAATCGACCAAATAACAACAAGTTCATTGGACCTGAGATGAAATACAGATCAGTGGTATTTGATACACTGAAAATTTTATCATTTGATACGCTTATTGTCAAAGATACAATCAGGGATTTAATTAAAGAGACGTATGTCAAATATGATACTTCTGTAATTAATAAGCCTAAAGATGTTATCGCTCATGTTACGCCTCCGGGTCATGAACTCATCCTAAAATTCTATACAAATGGAAATGTTAAGGAAAGAGGTTTGATGAAAGGAACTAAACGTAACAGACTCTGGATCTTCTACGATGAAAACGGTAAAGAAATTCGTAAAACAACTTACGAAAATGGCAAAATTATAATTGATTCTGACCTTAATGAGATTAAAACCCTTAATGAGATTAAAACAGATACATTAGGACAATCAAATGAAAAACCCGAAGTTGAGTCTGCCGAATTAAAGTCAAAAAAATCATCGAAGAGATTTTTTTTCTTTTCTAAACGCGATGCTCAAATTCCCTTTCAGAACAGCGAATAATCCTAAGAACACCCAAAATAGTATTTAATGGTTTCTTAATTCTGCTTTTCAGCTAATTCTACTAATACCCCACCCGTTGATTTTGGATGAATGAATACAACTTTATACCCTTCTGCTCCAGTGGATGGTTCATCGCTTAATACATGAATATTATTTTCTTTAAGTTCCTTTATTGCTAGATATATATCTTCTACTTCAAAACATACATGATGGATTCCGGCCCCTCGTTTTTCTATGAATTTCGCGATAGCTGATCCTGGTTTTGTTGATTCAAGGAGTTCAATTTTTCCATTCCCTGTGTCATAAATATCCGTGGTAACACTCTGGTCTTCCACCACTTCTGTGGATTGGTGTTCAATATTTAAAATATGATTCCAAAATGGGGCATCATTTTCCAGGTCTTTTACGGCAATTCCGAGATGTTCAATTCCAAGTATTTTCATTTTTTATTTCAACACAGATTTCATTATGATTACTCATAAATATTTACAATAAATTTTCCGAGTTGGAATTTAACTTTAATCCCAACCCATTCCCATTTGGTAACACCAGTCTCCCTTCTTCTACCTTTACTCCAAGATAAGGATCATTATTGATCAGTAAATTCCCATCCAGATCAACCTTATCAACTTCTCCAGCCAATTGTGCAGCGGCTGTAATGCCAACAGACGATTCAACCATACATCCTAACATGATTTTCATATCATAAAATCGTGCCAAATTAATCATTCTTTTCCCTTCTTCCAGAGATCCACATTTCATGAGTTTAATATTGATCCCATCAAATGCATGTGCGATTTGCGGAATATCCGCGGAATTAATGCTATTCTCATCTGCATAAATATCAAGAGGTGATTTTGCCTTTAAAGCTGCCGTTTTATCTAATTGATCAGCCGGGAAAGGCTGTTCCACAAATTCTACATTCTGATCTGCAAGCCACTTTGTTAATTCCAATGCTGTCTCCGGCTCCCACCCTTCATTGGCATCAATTCGAATAACTTTATCAGTGTGTCGCCTTATTTCTGTCATGATATCTCTATCCATTGTCGGTGTGCCCAATTTCACCTTAAGAATAGGGTAAGGATCAGCTTCATCAATTTTTTGCCCAATTTCGTCCAACTCCCCAATTGCGATTGTAAAACTGGTTAGTGGCAATTTTTCTGTTTTAAAATCCATCAAGTTAAATACCGGTTTTTCACATTTTTGTCCCCACCAATCCCACAAAGCCATGCTGAAGGCAGCTTCCAAAGCATTAATTCCTTTTAACTGAGGTAAAATGTAATTCCAAATAATATCACGATTTGAGCAATCGTCCGGGAGTTTAACCTTCTGCTTCAATACTGAAAGAATTCGCTCCGTTGATTCATTATATCGTAAAGAGGGTGCAGCTTCTCCCCGACCCATAATTTCTCCATCCTTCAAATAAATCAAGATAATATCGTACCAGTCGTGGGCACTTCGGGCAATACCAAAAGTATGATTTAAGTGAATTCGATACGTGGTAAATATTAATTCCATTCGTCCAACGCACTTAGTATTCGTTCAAGCATTTCCTTTCCACCAAACCGAATCAAATCTGTTACAGGTAAGCCATATCGATCTTGCGCAGAATTACAGGTTTCCATTGCCGGATCATTGTGAAGTTTCAGTGTGAGAAAGTTAAGTCCTAAAAATGATGATTTTTTGAAGGGCTTCATGAGGTCAATATGCATTTGCATTAGCTCTTTCAAGTCCGGAAAGGGATTCCCAGCCACATCTACATCTCGACCCGGTTCATGCGTAAAGATCATAAAATCGGGCATACATCCATGAAGCAGCCCCAAGGTAACACCAGAGTAAAGCATATTATTTAACGCGCCCTGACCTTCTACAATAGCCAATTCTGTATCATCTGGAAGTTGATCCAGACAATACTCGATCTCACCTGCCATAAAATCTGATACGACTGCATCAATCGGAACTCCTTTCCCAGATAATAAAATTCCTGTTTGCCCTGTACCTACAAATTCGACTTTTCTGCCTTGATCCTTTAAGGATTTGATAAGTTCCCAAGCTGTTGTCATTTTCCCCGTATCACAATCGGAGCCTACTATGAGTAAAACAGGGAATTTTCTATTGATCCATGATCCTTTTGGGAAATGTGGCGGACTTGGCGGTTGGCGAAGATCTGTAATTGACATATCCATTTTATTGGCTAATTCTGATAGTTCTTCATCTTCATTTAAGAAAACATGCATCCCCGAAATAATATGACACTCGTAAAGGAGTGCATCCTTAATCTCATGCCGGTATGCATCATTTAACTTTCCCCCTTGAGGTGCAGCACCTATAACAAGATGTGTTGGAGAGAATTTTTTCGAATCTGAAAATGTAGCAACGCAAGGAATATCCCCGCCCCATCCTAGAACCTGTTCAGCTGTTTGACCCGTTTTCTCAGGATCAATTACACACACCACTTCTTCTGGTCGATTACGAATGAGCATGTTGCCTGTTTTATTCTCAATATAATCATATGCTCCAATGGCAAGTATTGCGTACCGTTTCATATAGATAAACTTTTGGAAACCCTACTTTAAATATTAAAAAGAGATTAAGATCGAAAGTCAGCTTTTCGCTTTTCAACAAATGCTGTAAGACCTTCTGAAGTCTCATCTGTTCCAAAAAGATCACTGAAAGCTTCTACTTCCAGATTTAATCCATCGATGAGTGTATTCCCTGCAGATTTATGAATACAATGTAAAGATTCGGCTATGGATCTTGGTCCATTTCCAAGAATGAGCTTGGCAAATTTCATTGTTTCTTCCATCAATTGATCCAAAGGAAATATTTTATTCACAAGTCCAATCCTGTGCGCCTCTTGTGAATTAATCATATGGCCACCAATAATCAGTTCTATCGCATTCCCTTTTCCCACAATCCTAGGTAAGCGCTGGGTGCCACCCCATCCTGGAATGAGTCCCAATTTCACTTCCGGTTGTGCAAACATAGCATTTTCACTTGCAAATCTAATATGGCATGCGAGACTGATCTCACATCCCCCGCCCAAGGCAAATCCATTCACAGCAGCTATAACCGGTTTTGGGGAATCTTCGATTGTCATGGTTATTTTCTGACCCAGTTTACCAAAATCCAATGCTCCTTCTGTATCGAGTTGCTGCATTAGTTTAATATCTGCACCTGCAATAAAAGCTTTTTCTCCCGCGCCAGTCAATATTATTACGCCCACATTTTTATCTGCAATAAATGTCTTTACAGCTAGGTCTAATTCTCGTAGTACCTGCGGATTCATCGCATTTAATGCATCCTGTCTATCAATAGTCAAAATCCCAACTTGATCAATTATTTCTATTTTAATAAACATTTAAATCCTTATTTCCAAAACGTTCGACTAAATAGTACCATGACGGTAAAAATTTCTAATCTCCCTAGGAGCATACAAAATGTAAGAACCCATTTCCCAGGATCAGACAAAAGTGCATAATTATCTGTTGGCCCAAACTCTCCTAACCCAGGACCAATATTCCCCATGGCGGATGCAGCAGCACCGATGGCTGTTTCAAGATCCAGCCCCATGGATGAAAGAATGATTGTTGAAACCATAAATGCCATCATGAAAAACAGAAAAAAGCCCAAAGTATTTCTTACAACATCTTCCTTGATTAATTGTTTACCGATACGTACGGGAATCAATGCTCTGGAATGTAACATCCGACGAGTTTCCAAAGCGGCGTACTGCACCAGCAACATACATCGAATGACTTTCATTCCACCACCTGTAGAGCCTCCCATTCCTCCCACGAACATTAAAGAGAGTAAAACCAACTGTACAAATACAGGCCACAATTCATAATCTTCTGACCCAAATCCTGTTGTTGTTAAAATACTGATTGTCGCAAAAAGCGATTCTCGGAAATTCAGATGAGTCATGGAATCTCCTTGTAAAGAAATTGCTAAAAAAATTAAAGAAGTGACAATGACTGTTCCACCCAGATACACTAAAAATTCTTTATCTTGAACATAGGATTTCATGTTTCCATTTAATGCTCTGAAATGAAGCGTAAAATTCACACCCGCAACAAACATGAAAAATATTATGATATAATGAATCACAGAACTATCATAATATCCGATACTTGCATTTTTTGTGGAAAATCCACCTGTGGGCATCGTCGTAAATGAATGGCAGATAGCATCAAAGGAATCCATCCCGGCTACCATGAGAGCAATGGCTTCAACAGCCGTTATTCCAACATAAACAATCCAAAGGAATTTTGCCGTTTCACGAACTCTAGGTGTAATTTTATCCGCAACTGGTCCAGGAACTTCTGCCTTAAATAATTGTACACCACCGACCCCCAATAATGGAAGAATCGCAATATAGAATACAACAATTCCCATCCCACCAATCCATTGTATAAATGAACGCCAAAAAAGGATTCCGTGCGGAAGGCTCTCAATACCATTAGGCAAATTTGGTAATGTTATGGGATTACCAATAATGGATGCACCTGTTGTCGTGACACCGGACATGGATTCAAAAAATGCGTCGGTGATGTTAGGAATTGCTCCTGAAAAATAGAATGGTAATGCGCCAGCCACAGCTGTAAGAATCCAAGAGAATGTAACAATTGCAAATCCATCCCGATTTGTAAAAGATCTACTATGTTGTGTCAAAAGCCAAACGGGTATTCCAATTCCCAAACAGATCAATGATGAATACAAAAATCCAGACAGATCAGATTCTCCATAACCATAGGATATAAAAATAGGCAATACCATTGTAATGCCTAATATTGAGAGAAGTGCCCCCAAAATATTCAGGAGTGGCTTGATTTTCATGATCCGAACAGTTTTTTTAATTTACTTATGGCTTTCGGTTTTGCAAAAACCAATGCAGTATCATCTTCAGTTATGATGGAAGATCCATGAGCAATCCGAATCTTGCCATGATGGTTAATCATCCCAACAATACTGTCATCTGGGAAATTTAATTCTTTTAAGGGCCTTTGTGTTACAAGGCTACCTGCATCAGGTTGGAATTCAATTACATCCACATCAATTTCATCAAACGTTACAACTGGTATTTCAGTTACGTCTGAATGAAGTTCCTTTAATATTGAATTCACAGTGGATAGATTTTTACTAATGACTGCCCCTGCCCCAATTTCTTGAATCGTAGAGATATATTCCGTCGTCGAAATATGTATAATAGTTTGCTTTGCACCTAAATGTTTAGCGAGGAGACCTGCAATCAAATTTGTTTTTTCATTTTCTGTAACAGAAATAAAACTATCAACTTCCTGAATATTTTCTGATTTGAGAAATTCAATATCAGTTCCATCGCCATAAATGACCATAGATTCATCAATAGTGTGTGAAATTTGCCCCGCTTTTGGTCTATTATTTTCTACTAAGCGAACGTTAATAGAATCGCTGGGAAGGTCTATCGCTAATGATCGCCCAATTTTTGAGCCACCAATTATCATAACCCGATGAGTTTCTGTCACATCTTTACATAATAATCCTAATAAGTTTTCAATATCTTCTGTTTTAATAATGAAATACCCTATATCACCATCATGGAATTCAAAGTCCGCCCATGGAACTATAGTTTCTAATCCCCTAAGAACGGCAATTACACCAAACCGAAAATGACTATTTTCTAAACAAACTTTTCCAAGTGGTTTACCATTTAGGTTTTCGCAATTTCCATCAATCCGTAATCCTAACATGGTAAGACGTCCGGATTCAAAATCCATTACTTGGACTGCATAGGGGTGTTTCACCAATCGTATAATTTCTTCACAAGCAGCTTTTTCAGGATGAATCACTATATCCACACCAAATTTTTCGGGTCGAATAATGGAATCCTTTGCTGTGTATTGTTGGTTTCGAAGCCGGGCAATAATTTTATTCGCACCCAATTTGTGAGCCTGTTGGGATGCTATTAGGTTGACTTCATCAACACGAGTAAGACATAGAACATAGTCAGCCTCTCCTACATGTGCTTCTGTAAGCGTTTTTGGGCTTGCTCCATTTCCCTCTACGACAATTACATCCAAGTTTTCTGACGCACGTCTACACTTAAATGGATCATTGTCGATAACTGTTATATCGTAATTTTCTTCGCTTAATGCTTTGGCAACGTGGAACCCCACCTCACCTCCACCAATTATAATTACCTTCATACCATGATACTCTTAAATATCTATCGAAAAAATTACTTCAATTAATGGCCAAAAAAAGCATTTTATGCATGAGTGTTTTCTCGCCATATATTAGCTCCAAGTGACCTAAACTTTTCTTCAATTTTCTCATATCCTCTGTCAATATGGTACACTCTGCTCACTTCTGTTTTTCCTTTTGCAGCAAGCCCTGCAACAATTAATGATGCACTTGCACGAATATCCGTAGACATAACGGGGGCACCCACCAATTCTTTCACGCCACGGACAAAAGCAGTATTATTATCCAATTTAATATTCGCTCCAAAACGATTGAGCTCTGGCACATGACTAAAACGATCATGATATACAGTATCTGTAATGATGGATGAACCATTCGCCAACGCCATCAATGATACCCATTGTGCTTGAAGATCAGTCGGGAATCCCGGATAAACACCCGTTGTCATATCTACTGATTGAATTTTTTCTGCAGGTGTAATTGTAACGGAATTATGGGTGGTTTTTATTCCACATCCTGCATCTTTTAATTTTAAAAGAACTGAATCTAAATGCTGTGGAATAACATTAGTGTTTTCTGCGATTTTAGAGATTGCATC
>JAPYRR010000006.1:0-32654 GCA_029936885.1 Fidelibacterota bacterium
ATGATTCATGGTGTGGCTTAATCCTCGCACCAAAAGATTTGCTAAAGCATCCGCAGCACGTTTAACCATGGCTTCTGCTTCAGGCACATTATCCGATTTAAATGGTTTCAGCACATAATTTTCTGCAGGTCTCATGTTTTCATCAATACCTATGCCTAATCGAATTCGGGGGAACTGGTCTGATTGCAGTTGATAAATAATGTTTTCCATTCCTCTATGGCATCCGTCTCCACCCTTCGGACGGATTCGAATTGATCCTAGAGGAAGGTCCACATCATCCACAATTACATGAATATCTGATGGCAAAAGATCCCAACGATTTGCCACATCTTTCACTGCGTTCCCGCTGCGGTTCATACCCGTTGTTGGCTTTATCAACAAAACTTCCCGACGTTTATGTTGTGCAAATACATAAGGACCCTTCCCTGGTTTAAATGAAAGTTTTTGCCGGCGAGCTAATTCGTCCACCACCCAAAATCCTGCATTATGTTTCGTATTTGCATATTTATCACCGGGATTACCCAAACCTATAAAAGCGATCATGACTCTTTGGAATCGTCTCCGGAACCTTCCGCGTCGCCTTCATCACCCGTTGCTTCACCTTCAGCACCCTCTTCACCTTCCGCGTCTTCTACATCTTCTAGTTCATCAACTTCAGGTTCTTCTTCAGCTGCAGGTGGTTGGACTGATACAATATTCAAGTCTTCAGGAGATAAAATCTCAACGTCTTCATTATCAATGGTAATGTCTGCAACACTTTTAGAATCATTTAATTCTAAATCATCAATATTCATTTCGATAGTATCTGGAACGTCAGTGGGGAAACAGCTGATCTCAATCTGATTCATGGACTGTGATAATACACCGCCTTCTTTTACACCGATTGATTCGCCCACTAATACCAAGGGTACAGAAATAGTGATTTTCTCTGACCGTCGGACTCGCATCAAATCGATATGAATCACATCATCTGTCACAGGATGATATTGTAATTCCTTAATCATTGTAAATTGCGATTCTCCATCTTGTTCAATTTCAAAGATATGTTGCCCGGAATGCAAGGCATGATATAGAACTAAGCTATCCACTGAAATATTCACATTAGGTTCCCCCGCATAATATAGTACCCCGGGAATAAGTCCTTCTCTACGAAGTGCTTTTGCGCCTTTAGTCCTGGTAAGGGATCTATCAGCAATATCTAATTTGTAATACGATGATGTCATCGTTTTGTCTCCTTATTAAAATTCGAACAATGCACTTACCGATTCACCATTGTGAATGCGGTTTATTGCTTCTCCAAAAACATTTCCTACAGATACAATTTCCATTTTATCAATTTGCATTTCAATTGGAATTTCAATCGTGTCTGTCACAATAATTTTTCTAATGTTTGATTCATTTAATCTTTCTATCGCAGGACCAGATAACACCCCATGGGTTGCCACAGCCGTCACCGATTTTGCACCCTTATTTAAAGCTGCCTCTGCTGCATTCACAGTTGTTCCGGCTGTATCAATCATATCGTCAATGATTAAAACTTCCATCCCGTCTAAATCGCCAATTAAATGGCTCACTTCAGCTTGGTTCGGCGCATAGCGCCTTTTATCAATTAATGCAAAATGCATTCCAAGATGTTTGGCATACCCCTGGCTCATTTTTGCAGATCCAACATCTGGGGCTAAAACAACGGAGTTTTTCGGTGGTAGATTTTCCTTTTTAATTGCGTCTAGTAATACAGTGCGACTGTATAAATGGTCGAATGGTATTTTTGCAAATCCTTGAATTTGAGTAGAGTGAAGATCCATTGTAATAATTCTCTCCGCACCCATTACAGTAAAAATATCGATCATCACACGAGAAGAAATAGGCACCCGGGGTTGGTCTTTTCGATCTTGGCGGCCATATCCAAAATAAGGTATAACAACAGTAACTCGGCCCGCCGATGCACGAACTGCAGCGTCAACCATTAATGCTAATTCTAAGATATTTTCAGCTGGCCCATTTGTGGATTGAATCAAAAATACATCATGTCCACGAATATTTTCTTCAAATTTGACCCATAGCTCACCGTCAGAAAAAGTGCGAATTGAGATTTCACCCAGTTCGCGATCTAGCGATTGTATCATCTTTAGTGCGAGAGCAGGGTTACTGCGACCGCTGAATATTTTCAGTTTATTTTTCATCATTATTTCTCGGAATGAATTTTAGCTGGGGCGTAGGGATTCGAACCCCAACTGCCTGGACCAAAACCAGGTGTACTACCCTTATACTACGCCCCAAAAAATGGGAGTTGTTTCAAATCAGTGAGATGGAGAGGTAAGAAATGTATTGTATCGGGAGGAAAAATATGACTCGGCTGATTTAGCATCTGCCTCTTCGTCAAAAATCCCAAACACAGTCGAGCCTGAGCCCGACAAACTGGCGAAACGAGCCTTGTGGGCTCGAAGCGAATTCTTTATTTGTCCAATCTCTGGATATGCTGGAACAACGATTGCTTCAAAATCATTCTCAAAAAGCTCAAAAGGAATAATTCCCTTTCGAATAAAGCTTGCGAAATTAACTATCTCGATTGGCTTGTCCAAAATATTTTTAGCTTTACCATAAGCCCATTTTGTATCTATATGTAAATTCGGAACCACGAGCAAATAGGTCCCCTTGAAAACTGATTCTATCGGATTTAATTTATCGCCGATTCCCTCGCCGAGCTGTGTTTTACCCTGAATAAAAAAGGGAACATCTGCCCCCAATTCAACGCCAATAGATTCTAACTCATTATCGCTAACGTTTAATTCATAAAGCTGTCGAAGTCCTTTTAAAATGGTCGCCGCATTAGATGAGCCTCCGCCCAAGCCGGCGCCAGCAGGAATCCTTTTTTCTAATTGGATAGATATTCCTTCAACCCCAAATAAATCAGACATTTTTTGCCATGCTTTGACACAAAGATTGGAGTCATCATTTTTCAGCCACTCTACATTGGATGAAAAATCACACCCGTTGTCTCTTTTTTCTAAAGTAATTGTATCATGAAATTCCAGCTCTTGGAAAATGGTGTGAATCGTATGGTACCCACCCGACCTCTGGTCTAGGATTTGGAGACCTATATTGACCTTGGCGTGGGATTTAAGGACAACAGTCGTCATTTTTTTTACAGATCGTTGCTACTGCCTGCACAGCCCACCCAGAACCATCGCCCACAAAACCCAGATGATCTGTGGTAGTTGCTTTTACGGAAACCTGTGATTCATCTATCTGCATGGAATAAGCTAGGTTATATTTCATTTGCGAAATGAATTCTGCCAATTTTGGTTTTTGGAGAACGATGGTAGCATCCACATTGTTAATCTCAAATCCAGCTTCGCGAACTCGTTTAACCGCATCGGCTAAAAAGTGACTGCTAGGTGCACCTTTCCACATGTCTTTATCGCAGGGGAAGAATTGGCCAATATCACCCAGGGCAGCAGCACCCAGAAGTGCATCCACAACAGCATGGATTAAAGCATCGCCATCAGAATGTCCCACCGAGCCAAAAGTAGAAACAATTTCCACCCCACCAATGATGAGTTTTTCACCTTCGGCTAGCGGATGTACATCATATCCGATTCCAGTTCTAATCATCATGTACCTCCTTGAACCTGCCAGATCGGGAGTCGGTTAGTTGATGTGCAACTGCTTCCGCTCGCATCCAATCATCTTGAGTTGTAATTTTAAAATTATTAGGATGGCCATCCACCAGCTTTATTGAATATCCCATGGCTTCCATAAGAGTGGATTCATCTGTTCCTGTTAATTGGTTTTTATGGGCATTGTCCAATGCTAATAATAATTTTTGTTTATTAAATGTTTGGGGGGTTTGTGCTAACCATATTTTTTCACGATTGATAGTTTCTTTCACCAAACCATTTTCTGAATATTTCACAGTGTCCTTACTTATGATTGCAACAACTGCGCCATCTACATTTTCGCAAGCAGATATCGAATTTTGTATTAAATCTTCCGTTACAAAAGGTCGAGCTGCATCGTGGATACAAACTAATGTTGAATCAGAGTCGGATGCATTAACACCATGTTTTACAGAATTCTGTCGATGAGAACCTCCGGCTACCACTTTCACAGGCTTCCCGGCTGACATAGAAACCACATCTCTATGGAAGAATTCAACATTCTCCTGAGGCACAACTACAACAACTTCATCTATATAGTCTGACTGTAAAAATGGTTTCAAGGCATGAAAGAGAAGTGGACGACCAGCCAATAATTTAAATTGTTTTACTTCGCCGAACCGTTGTCCAGACCCGGCAGCGGGAATTATTGCCGACACCTTCATAATAAGATCAAATAATAATCATGGCATCACCATAACTCAAAAAGCGATAATTATTCCTCTTTGCTTCCAAATAAGCCTTTTTGATGAGTTTTCGGTCGCCAAAAGCGCTTACCATCATAAACAAAGTTGATTTAGGTGTATGAAAATTGGTAATCATTTTGTCTACCATTTTATATTCATATGGCGGATAAATGAATTTATCTGTCCACCCTCGCTTCGGCGTAACCTGAAATCCTGAAATGGCAATGGTTTCTAAAGCGCGTACTGTAGATGTTCCAACAGCAACAATTTTTCTATGTCGTTTTTTAGCCTGGTTGATTGCCATGGATGTTTTGGGCGACACTTCAAAATATTCAGAATCCATTTGGTGTCGGTTGAGATCTTCCACTTGAACAGGTCGAAATGTGCCTAACCCAATATGAAGGGTGATCGTTTCTATTTTAATCCCTTTATCTTTAACCTTTTGGATAAGTCCTTCGGTAAAGTGGAGACCCGCAGTGGGTGCGGCCACAGCGCCACGTTCGGATGCATAAACAGTTTGATATCGCTTTTTATCCACGGAATCAGCATCGCGATCAATATAGGGTGGAAGGGGTGAAGTACCGATTCTATCGATGACACTGTGAAAATCGTCGCCCTCATATTCGAAGCGAACGACACGACCTCCAGATACAGTATTATCAATTACATCGCACATTAATTTGGGGGTGAAAACTAATTTGTTCCCTATTCGAACTTTGCGAGCTGGTTTCACCATAACCTCCCAGAGATCATTCGCTAATTCCCGCAGTAGAAAAACTTCCACTTTTGCTTCAGTCCGGTCTTTTGTTGCAAACAATCTTGCTGGAAAAACTTTCGTATTATTGAGAACGAGCAAATCATTTTTCCGCATGTAATCTGTAATATTCAAAAATTTTCTATGCTCGATCTTTCCGGTATCGCGATGTATGACCATCAATTTTGCATAATCTCTCCGCGGTTCAGGATACTGTGCAATGAATTTTTTCGGTAACATATAATTAAAATCACCTAGTTTATACTTTTTCTTTTTATTGATCATTCAAATAGCCTCGTTTGGTCTTTTGTTAATTCTTTACCTAATAAATTATAGGCCGATTCTTGGGCAATGCGACCTCTTTGTGTGCGGTGTAAAAACCCCTCTTTGATTAAAAAGGGTTCGTACACATCTTCTATCGTAATAGGATCTTCTCCAATGGCAACAGCAAGCGATTTTACACCCACAGGACCGCCATTGAATTTATCTATTATTACTTCCAAAATTTTCCGATCCATGTCGTCTAAGCCAATATCATCGATTCCTAATTTTTCTAAAGATGCTTTTGCCACATTAATATCAATCTTACCAGATGCTTTTACCTGGGCATAATCTCGAGATCGTCTTAAGATACGATTAGCAATTCGTGGAGTTCCACGAGCGCGTCGAGCCAATTCCATGGCACCCTCATCATCAATATCCACTTCCAAAATATCAGCAGATCGATTAATGATGTGAAACAAATCTTCTGCCTCATAATAATCAACACGGAGCACCACACCAAATCTATCCCGTAAAGGTGAGGTGAGATTCCCCAATCTCGTGGTGGCACCTATTAAAGTAAACGGTTCAATCGTTAATTGAACACTCCGTGCATTGGGGCCTTTATCAATCATAATATCGATGGAAAAATCTTCCATAGCAGAGTAAAGATATTCTTCCACAACTGCATTAAGCCGATGAATTTCATCGATAAAAAACACATCCCGATGTGCCAAATTTGTAATCAAGCCAGCCAAATCACCTGCCCGTTCTACCACAGGACCGGAAGCTTGTTTAATATTGGATTTCAGTTCTTTGGAAACAATATTGGCCAGCGTGGTTTTTCCCAATCCTGGTGGACCAAATAAAAGGACATGATCTAGAGCATCCCCACGATTATTAGCAGCTTCAATATATAGTTTTAAATTATCAACCAATTCTTTCTGACCAATGAATTCATCAAACTGGGAAGGTCGTAGAGATTTCTCAATCGCGACATCATCTTCGAACGGTGCTGGATCTGTTATATGAATCTCTGTCATGTTTTATATTGAATGTTTATCGGTTCTAATCCGACTTGAAAGATACACTCTCAAAGTGCCGTCGTAAAGACGGAGAGAAAGAAAAATGGGAGAGTTTTATTATTGCCCCATCTTTCCCCATGAGTCCTCTTCAATGACTGTGTTGAGCCCATCCTGAATGGTGGGAAAATCTGCAGGGACGTGGATGGTTGTCCCATAAGAGAGCGATAAAAATAATAGGGGAAAGATGGCTATTTTTCTTAACCCCCTTAAATCCCCCCTTGTGAATGGGGGGAACAAAAGAGGGGTCAAAGAAAAGAAAAAATTCATCATTTCGTGGTTTATTTCAACAAGATCATTTTCTGGATTTGGCGATTCTTGCCGGAAACCAACTCCAGAATGACTTGCAACTAAATCAAGGAAATGTAACCAGAATCCTCAACATGAAGAAAGGATAATATTTATTTTGGGATTGCATTCCGTAGTCGGTTCAACCGTTCATCACGATCTTGGGCGAATTTTGTAATCCCATCCCAAAGGCTATCCGGGTCTAATTTGGATTCCGCCACAATCTGATCTAAACTTCCGCCGGTACGCCAGCAATTATCATGATCCGGTGACATGGAATATTCTTCCACAATACGATTGGCAATCCATTTATGCATGAGCCGGCGCCCGCCATTGGTAATAATCATAGCATCATGCCATTCCTGTTCAGAAATAATTGAATCACGATACGCTTCTGTTTGACGCTGAAATAATTCCCAACTGATGGCGGCAACAATTTTTACATTGGGTCCATCTTCTTTTAACCTCGGCAGAATTTGAATCAACGAATTCGTCGAACTGGTACCCCGCACAATGACCACGCCTTCTTTCTCACAATTTGGATCATAATCTTTAATTAAGTAAGCGCCTTTGGCTGCATCAAAATGTGAGGCCATCCCTAGAGCTTCCCGATCTGGAATTGTAATCGCTGGTCGTGTTAAATGTAAAGCAACCAAAGCTACATCCGTACTCAAGGCAGCCGCCAAACAAGGGGCAACTTCGTTATGCTCCCAGGGATGAAGATTTATTATTTTTCCATCGGGCATGAGCTGTGTTACGCCTGGAGAATAAATACCAAAATGGGTTCGGCTATCTTCTGCTGTTTCTGGGCCCGAATGACCAGCCACCCAAATTACTTTCCCTACTTTTAAATCAGAATCTTGGTCGATTTGGCTAAACAAACGCATAAGACCATATTTTAAATAACTGAAGGAACCATAAGTACTGACTGCCCCATAAAATCCGTTGAATTCTTTATAGGGGTCTTCGTTGAAATTGACGGTAGCTGCTCCTGCCATCATTCCTGCATTGGTAAATTCTGTAATCCCTTGAGGAAAAAGTGGACTATCTGTATTTGTCACTTTATCATAAAGACCTTTGTCTTCGGCCCCATTATATCCTTTGGAAAATCCCGACAAATTTGTGGAATCTGCAAGATCTGCACTCATGGCTAATACTAAAGGTCGGCCATATTTCTGTTCAGATAAAGTATTGATATAACTGGCATATTTTGAAAAGCCAACACGGTTCGGTGCCTTATCGCCCGGCGCCACAAAAAGATCTGAAGGAAGGGTATCGACATTAAATAGATCCGGGTCATTACACGGATTTTTTACTGTGACTTTACAATTGGCATTTTCTGCAGGTACAGAATCGCCCATCTCAATTAAACGATCGGCTAAATAATCCAAATAGCCGTGATTATTTTCCATGACAGAAAAAACCGTTTTCAGCATGGATGTTGCTTGGGAAACTTGCCCATCCCATGTATCTGCTTCTGCTTCTCCAAATCCGTCAAATTCAATATTATATATTTGGGCGAAGTCATTTTTTGTCCTCCAAAAAAGTTCAGAGTTTCGCTTATGAGCGGCGCCATGACTTTTGTTATCATACACATGGTAGCCTCGGCCTTTTCGCGTTTTGCTATAAATCACTTTTGGAATATTGGGATCAGCATTTTCTACCAACAATTTGTAATAAGCATTGGTCACTTCTTCCCAATTCTCTCCATCTTCAACACCTTCCACATGCCAACCGTGGGAACCAAACCAATCTTCCGGTCCACCATACACAATAGAACTAAAAGGACGATTATCAATCCCGAAATCGTTCCAATCCATAAAATAAACCAAATTTCCCAAACCAAGTCCCCAGGCAGAATTAATGGTTTCATGGCTCGCACCCGTTGTAAATCCACCTTCTCCTTCAAATGCGAATACTTTTACATCGGGAGTTCCGGCATATTTCAGCGCCAATGCTTCACCGGCAGCATAGGGTGATCCATGACCGCTGGGGCCAGTATTGGCCTTAAAGAAAAGTGTTTTCCCTTCCATTTCGGCATGCCCCGGAAGTCCACCATTTTGACGGAGCGTGAGAAGATCTTCCCAAACCAATTGGTAATCATCTCCCTTAAAATTTAGATATTTAGAATCCCCAGTTTGACGATATTTGATTCTTAAAGCTTCATTCATTACCGCTAACGTTGCATAAACCACGGGATTACAGTGTCCCGCCACCAAAACATAACGATCTGCAAAACGCTTTCCTGCTTCTCGGATGTCCCATCGCATTGCACAGGATAATAAGGTCGAAACCATAGCGTGAACTTTAGATCGGGATCCGCCGGGATGACCACTCTGTCTCAGATTCAACATAATATCAATACATTGATCAATCAGGTCTTTTGTTATTTCCCAATATTTAAAATCTTGTTTGAGTTCTGCGGGTGTTTTCATGCTGCAATTTCCTTTTTACCTAAAATATCTTTTAAAAATGATCCTGTATAAGATGCCTTTACGGTGGCAATCTCTTCAGGAGTTCCTATGGCTAAAACTGTGCCGCCACCATCGCCGCCTTCCGGTCCTAGATCAATAATCCAATCTGCCGTTTTTATTACATCCAAATTATGTTCAATAACCAAAACAGTATTCCCTCGTTCCACCAATCGATTGAGCACATGAAGAAGCATTCGGATATCTTCGAAATGGAGACCGGTAGTGGGTTCATCTAAAATATATAAAGTTTTAGCGGCGGACACTTTGGAAAGTTCTGTTGCCAGTTTCACCCGTTGTGCTTCTCCACCTGAGAGTGTTGTGGCTTGCTGCCCCAAATGGATATAGCCCAGCCCCACATCATTTAATGTATGGAGTTTTTTATAGATGGATGGAATATTTTTAAAAAAATCCATTGCTTCAGATACGGGCATATCTAAAATATTAGCAATAGATTTTCCACGGTATTTTATTTCTAATGTTTCACGATTGTATCGTTTCCCTACACACACTTCACAAGTCACATATACATCTGGAAGAAAATTCATTTCAATCTTAATAATGCCATCTCCAGTACATGATTCGCAACGTCCACCTTTTACATTAAAGGAGAATCTCCCAGGTTTATAGCCACGAATTTTAGATTCCGGAAGTTTGGCAAACATATCCCGAATGTAGGTAAACACACCGGTATAGGTTGCAGGGTTTGACCGAGGGGTGCGACCAATGGGACGTTGATCAATATTGACAACTTTATCCAGGAACTTTACACCGGATAGAGATTCATGACCCAATGGATAGGCACGTGCTCTATTTAATTCTTTTGCAAGTAACGGGTAGAGTGTTTCATTTACCAGAGTGCTTTTGCCACTTCCAGACACACCTGTTACAGCAATGAACCGTTTTAATGGAAAATTCACATCAATTGATTTCAAGTTATTTCCGGTGGCACCTTTTAAGCCAAGTTGGTTTGTGATACCATTTCGGCGGAATTTCGGTATGCGTATTTCTTTTTTGCCGGAAATATATTGCCCCGTGAGTGATTTATTGGATTTCAATAATTGTTCTGGTGTACCCGCAAATGTGATTTCTCCACCATTTTTCCCGGCACCGGGACCTAAATCAATGACATAATCAGCCGCTTCGATTGTTTCTTTGTCATGCTCCACAACCAGGATAGAATTTCCAATATCCCGCAATGATTTTAATGTATTGAGTAACCGATTATTATCTCTTGGATGGAGACCAATGGAAGGTTCATCTAAAATGTAAAGAACACCCATTAATTGAGAACCAATCTGAGTCGCTAGGCGAATTCGTTGTGATTCACCTCCGGATAAAGTGGTGGCGGAACGATCCAAGGTAAGATAATTCAATCCTACATTCACCAAAAAGCTCAATCGCTGACGAATCTCTTTCAAAATTTGATCGGCGATAGCATGCTCCATTTTTGTAAGATCAATGGTACTAAAAAAGTTGCTTAAATCCTTAATTGACATGGAAGAAACATGTCCTATGTTTTTTTCATTAATCTCCACGCCCAGAGTTTCCTTTCTTAATCTTGCCCCCCCACAATCAGGACAGGGTCGCATGCTCATAAATTGCTCGATCCATTCACGAATTCCTGCAGATTTAGTTTGGGTGTAGCGTCGCATGAGGTTGGGGATCGCACCTTCCCAGCCACCGGAATATGTTCCACTCCAGCGTTCCGAACTATATTCCATTTTAAATTTTTGTTCTCCGGTACCATAGAGTAAAACCTGCCGCACATCCGGATCTATTTTGATCCAAGGTGTGGTAAAATTAAATCGATAATGACGGGCCAGGCTTTTCAAAATACTGCCATACCAATTACCCCGTGGCTGTTCTCCCAGTGAGGAAATTGCACCCTGAATGAGACTTTTGGATTTATCCGGCACAATCAAATTTGGGTCTACTTCCATATGAGACCCCAAGCCATCACATTTGGGACAGGCGCCATAAGGCGAATTAAATGAAAACATTCGTGGCACCATCTCTTCCATGGAAACTTCGCAATCGGGACAGGCAAAATGTTCTGAAAATATATGTTCATTATTTGGCAATTGATTTACAACAATAAGACCGCTACCTATTTTTAACGCTAATTCAATCGATTCCGTAAGTCGGTCATGAACCCCTTTTTTCATAATGAGGCGGTCCACCACCACTTCAATAGTATGCTTTTTATTTTTATTGATGATAATTTTATCATCAACAGTCATGATATCGCCATCAACTCTAATCCGAAGAAACCCCTCTTTTCGGACCTCTTCAATAACACCTTTATGCTCTCCTTTTCTACCGCGAATGAGGGGTGCCAGGATGTGCATTTTGGTTCCCGCTTTGAATTTGCTCACTGTATCCACAATTTGCTGGACGGTCTGTTTTCGGATCGGTTTTCCGCACTTCCAACAATGAGGCCGCCCAATATGAGCATAAAGGAGACGAAGATAATCATGAATTTCCGTCACAGTGCCTACGGTGGATCTTGGATTACGAGCGGTGGCTTTTTGCTCAATGGAAATAGCAGGAGATAATCCTTCAATAGAGTCCATATCCGGTTTTTCCATAAGGCCTAAAAATTGGCGTGCATAAGAAGAAAGGGATTCAACATACCGTCGCTGCCCTTCCGCATAAATGGTATCAAAAGCGAGAGATGATTTGCCCGAGCCGGATAGGCCGGTAATAACAACAAATTTATCCCGGGGAATTTCTACATCAATATCTTTCAGATTATGCTGGCGAGCACCGCGGACTATTATTTTATCTATGGGTTTTGGCATTGAGAGTTACAGCTTAAAATTCGTGTCAATTTTGAACATCCCAAAATTTACAGACTTTTGATACATCACCCCAAAGACGATTTACTTTTTTTCCATGACTTTTTTGGAAGGTCAAAATAATCCTAGACCGATTAGAGTTGTGCTTTTAATTCTCATCTAATAGGAAACCGTTAAATCAATTATTCTAATATTTTGTAATTAGCTTATAGGATTAAACCATTTTTATTGATTCTATTAGTTTTTCATCATAAACACTCGTGAATCTCTTGACACTGAATCCCAGAATCGGTACTTTGAGCCATGGGTTCTTTAAAAAACAAAATTCTTATCTCTATGCCGCACATGGCCGATCCTTATTTTTCGAAGGCTGTAGTCTATATTTGCGAACATAACAAAGACGGTGCCATGGGAATGATTATTAATAAACAATTTAAAGAACCGGATTTAAAGGGACTTTTTGAAAAACTCTATATTGGCGATGATGCCATTCATTCCCTGGTGAATGATATCTTTTTCGGCGGACCTGTCCTTTTGGAACGGGGCATTGTTCTCCACGATGCAATCTATGAATCTGAAGGGACCATCCAACTATCTGACCATATTTCCATGACGAGCCAACAATATGTTTTAAAAGAACTCCAGGAAAAACCGGATATCCAATTCAAATTAATGTTGGGTCATTCGGGCTGGGGACAGAGACAATTAGAGCGTGAAATTGAAAATGGTGATTGGCTCATGCAAAATACGACTCGAGATTTTATTTTTAATGTGGAACCTGAACAAATGTGGCAACAAGCCACAGGATCTCTCGGAATTGATATGGGTCCATCTATGGGTATTGGCGGACAGGCCTGATTCCACGTTGAAAAGGTCGGGTTCCTCCATAAAAACCGATTTTTATTGATAATAACATCCTTTCTTTTGTAACCTTCGCCACTTCATCATAAATAGATGGCAAAATGGAAATTGGGGTTACTATGAAAAACATTTTCTTTTTTCTTTTTTTATTCACAAGCCTTATATCAGGCAAAACTGATCGACCTTATTCCCATACCCGAACTGCAAATGAAGCACATACAATTTGGGATGGAAACCAAATTTCTAATATTCACGGGAATCATGGAGATATTAGCTCCTACCATATATCCGGGAATTCAGAGATGCATTGGCCAAAAGTTGATCCCAAAAATGTGATATTTCAATCGGGCCTATGGATGGCAGCAGGCGAGTTTGTAAAAACACAGAAAATGATTTTACTCAAATAGCCAGTTATCTCATCAAAGCGCGGATGGTGGCGTTGGATTCCGCCAATCGATCACTCAATAATTTTACAACATAAGTGTGCAATTCGCTGGCTTTATCTGGAGCATCTCGATTCAGTGTGTGAAAATTTTCCGTTGATAAATAATATATTTTGCACATTTCATCTGTAACCACCGATGCCGATGCATTGGAGCCCAAATATAGACTAACCTCTCCAACTACGGTTCCGGCTCCCATAGTTTTTAACCGAATTTCATTTCCATCGCCCGTATCCAATAGTACAGAGATTTGACCCGAATCAATAAAATAAATTCCACCTGGATCTTTCCCTTGTTCAATAATTCGAGTTCCTTTTTGTTCCTTCCGGTATTCAAAAAAATCAGCAACTTGCTGAAACTTATCTTTAAAAGATTCTGTACGAATGGGATGGTCAGTTGGTCCTTCGGCATCAAGGGATTTTTGAATAATGGATTCTTCACACCATTCCAATCCATGATCTAAATCACTAAATACATTAAATAAATTTGATGCATCATTAATGAGGTTTTCCGTTTCAAATTGGGTGTGGATTTCATCACTCATCCCACAGAGTAATACCTGAAAATTATTTTTTTCTGCCATGATTTGTAATTTATTAAAACTATTCACAGCGGAGGAGTCCACACCAGTCACTTGCCTAAAGTCAAATACAAGAAAAGATAACTTATTGGAAGGATCAGACTCGAATCGTTTCTGAACTCTTTCCAAAATCTGATTGGCAGTCCCAAAAAAAACAAATCCCTGAAGCGGTAGAATAAAAATTTGATCTCCCTTTTCTTCCAGAATTTTATTCATGGGTTCTGATCGACCCACATTGCTACTGAAAGTTTTTCCCGAAAGCTCGTATTTAATCACTTCCACCTTAGAATATTTTATGACGAATAGAGCAATTGACATGAGCAGGCCGATAACAATACCTTCCAAAAATCCCACAGTTCCAATTACAAGCAAAATGATAACTATCACAAAATAATCCATTCTTTGGAGTCGTTTCCATGTATCCACGAGCCATTCCACTAAAAAATCCAAACCAAGATTCAAGAGCAGTCCACCTAAAATCACCTTGGGGAAAATAGACACAACTGTTGCACCAAAAACCAATGTAATACCACACATGAGTGCTACAATAATATTGGCTAATCGTGTTCGGGCACCAATATTATAAGCCATAGATGTTTCGCTAAGAGTTATGTATCCGGGAGGTGTTCCTGCTAATCCTGCAAGAATATTTCCATAACCGGTAATTTTTAACTCATTATCTAAATCAAAATCTTCTTTTACAATCAATTCTAATCCACTGTAATTAAACAGGATGGAAATAGCATTTAATATCATCATAGTGGCAATGGCGGGAAGATGAGTTAAAAATAAATCCCAACGAAAATCCAATAAATAAGGAAATGGCGTCCCGGGGAAAAGTCCACCTTCAGGGAAAGGGCCGAGCAAAAATCCGCCTGTTTCAAGATCATTGAATGACAATCCTTGGAAAGATGTAAACCCATAAAATAATAAAATGCTTCCAAGCAAAATTCCAGGTGTTAACAAATAATGACTTATTCGACGGCTCGCCAATAAAAGAACAACAGCAAAAACCAAACCCGGCACCCATTGAATTAGAACACTCATATTAAAAAACAAGAATATGTTGGATAAGGTGAGATCCATATCTGTCATCATGGTAAAAGAGAACTTTACAATGAGCCAACCGGTCCCGGCCATGAAACCGCCCACAACGGGAAAGGGAATAAACCGGACTAATTTCCCTAATTTGAAGCGACCCAATATCCAAAAAAAGCATCCCACCAAAATGGATGTAACGCCAATGGCGACAAAAATAAATTGATACACATCCTCTGGAGAAAGCTGATCTCCGATTCCAGAACTTATTGTAATAGCCATTAAGGCAAGAATAGCAATTGGAATATCCTGCGGTGCAATAAGAGTGAGTGGATAGCTTGACGTAAATGCGGAAAAAAGGGCAAATATGACAGACCCCACCAATAAAATTCCAATTCCCTGAGGCAAGTATCCAGCCAAAGGCCCCGTAAAGATTAAGGCGGCCAAGGACATGGCGGACACAATGAAAATAATTCCATTAATGGTGCCTGCAATAATACTTGGGAGTAAATTGTCTTTGTAGTTTACGGTCATTCCTTTGCTATAAATGGGAACCGGAATATAGAGAATATTTTATTTTCTTTGAGTCATAATTATAATAATGATGAATTTTAAAATAAATGAATTAACACACCTTTTTACTCAGAATACTCATAATAAAAATGCCACGCATATGGCACAATATATGAAAGGGCATTTTCAATTTTTTGGTATCAAAAGTCCACTGCGAAAAGAATTACAACGACTTTGGTGGCAGGGGAAATCCGTAAAAAGTGAATCTGAATTAGTTACCTTAATTTCGGCATTGTGGGAATTAGAAAAGCGGGAATATCAATATGTGGCGCTGGATTTAGGGAAACGTTTTAAAAAATATTTGTCACCCGTTTCCATATTGTTTATCCAGAAACTCATTACAACAAAATCGTGGTGGGATACAGTGGATGCCCTTGCCAGCCATTTTGTCGGGGCTGTGGTTTACAATTATCCTGAAACAGGAAAAATAATGGATGAATGGATTGACCACGAAAACATGTGGATTCGTCGGGCGGCTCTTTTACATCAATTAAATTTCAAGGAAAAAACTGATTCAAACCGTCTGTTTCATTATTGTGAAAAACAAATGCATGAATCAGAATTTTTTATTCGTAAAGCCATTGGCTGGACATTACGACAATATTCTTATATTGACCCAAAAAGCGTCATTCAATTTGTAAAAGACCACGAATCTGAATTGAGTACCCTGAGTAAAACGGAAGCGTTAAAGGCATTGAAAAGGAAAGGGTTGAACCAAATTATTCATCTTTAATTTCTAATTGGAACCAATTGTAAATTTGGGTGTTAATCCAATAATATAATGAAAGGAAAACTTATGTTTAAAATTGTTTTATCAACCTTATTTATCCTATCCCTTGGATTTGCAGATGGGAAAAAAGAGAGATCAGTTGTAAAGAAAAAAGTTGTCATGATCGCGTCTGATGATAATCAGGAATCAAAAAATATCAATGTGGAAGCCAATGTAGATGGGGAAATACTGAAACTGGTCATTACAGTAAATGGTGATAAAAAAGAATTTGAAGTTCCCATGGGAAACAAAGAGGCCATGGAATCTCTTGAAAGAGAATTGGAAGAAATGGACTTAGATATAAACATTGCTCAATTCATGAATCATGATGGGAATAGCCATGATGATGACCATGATTTTAGGCGAATGATGCATTGGCGCGGAAATGAAACTGGAGGTGGATATCTCGGCGTTCAAATTCAAGGGTTAGATGGACAGTTGGCTGACTATTTTGGTGCAAAAAATGGTGGCGTTTTAGTCACAGAGGTGATTGAAGATAGCCCTGCCGAAAAATCAGGCATGAAAGCTGGAGATGTGATTGTTTCTGTTGCCGGTGAAGATGTGGGAAATCCCAGTGATTTGGTAGAAGAAATACGTGGACATAATCCGGATTCAAAAGTAGAATTGAATATAATCCGAAAGAATCGTAAACGAAAAATGAAAGTAACACTTGGCGAAGCACCTCAAACATTTGGAATGGGATTTGGACCCGGTCAAAATCAGATGTTCTTTGGTAATGGGCATGGATTTGATGATGAAGATGTGGATATATTTTTCAACATGGATCATGGAAATCCCCATAAAATAATGAAAAAATTCCGGTTTCATGATGATGACAATGAAAATGATTTAGAAGAAGAAATGGACGAATTTCGAAAAGAATTGAAAGAATTAAAAGCGGAGCTAAAAAAACTAAAACAAGATTCCTGATTCGATAAAGCCTAATCATTTAAAAGCCCTCCGGTTCCTGCATTTTTAAGGACGGGGGGCTTTTTTAAAATAGGTACCTGTCAAAGAGCCTTCCCAGAATCCCCCTTAAAAAAAGGAGGCAATGATTATCAACAAATTGAATGCTCTTTGTTATTGAACATTCCAAAAGATAGTGGACATCTTAAATCCAGAAAGACGAACAAAATGGATACTGGATAATTTCTGATAATCATTTTGAATTATTTAATAAATAAATGTACCAAAATTTCCGGTATCACAATAAATAACCCACATTAAATCTTAATTCTGCCCCTAATTTTAATGATGCGAAAAATACTTCCACCATTAGCTGTAGTCTTTGCTGCATTGCTCTGGAGCATGGATGGATTCCTGCGGCAGGAGCTCTATTCTGTATCATCCTTTTTGGTGGTAACCCTTGAGCATGCCTTAGGGACACTTCTCTTTTTACCGATACTCATCAAAGCTTGGCCTGAGATAAAAACATTAGGGCAACGTGGATGGATTTCCATATTATGGATCTCAATTTGTGGTGGAATTTTGGGGACCTTCTTTTATACAAAAGCTTTGAGTTATATGCATTATATAGATTTGTCAGTGGTGGTCCTTTTGCAGAAACTCCAGCCAATTTTTGCGATTTCTCTTGCAGCCATAATTTTAAAAGAAAAATTATCCCAACGGTTTATAGGTCTGGCATTTGTTGCCATGATTGGAGCATATCTAGTCACATTCGGAACAACATCCATTTCGGATTGGGATGATAAAACGCTTATTGCAGCTTTACTTGCAACCTTGGCAGCATTCAGCTGGGGTAGTTCCACTGTCCTGGGTAAGCATGCACTGAATAGACTCCCCTTTGCCACTGTTACCGCACTTAGACTTTTGGTTACTGCTGTGGGTGCCCTCATCATTTTCACTGTTACGTCGGATGGTTTTGGATCCGTTGAACTCACTACCCATCAATGGCGGATTTTGGTTATCATCGTTATGTCCACTGGCGCAGTGGCACTTTTTATTTATTATTACGGACTCAAGCACCTTCCTGCTTCCCACGCTACTGTGTACGAACTCACTTGGCCTCTTTCCGCTGTTTTTTTAGATTGGGTAATTCGAGGTCGGATGTTAGGATTTGCACAAATGGTAGGTGCCTTTTTACTCTTGGGATCCATGATTTTACTTACCCGAGAGAAAACCAATGACTGAGTTCACTCTTAAAGATCATAACCATAATTTAAAGTTTAACCTGGCTCACGAATTCTGTTGGGGATTCGGTATAACATTTCACACACTTTATGCAATAGTACCGTTATTTTTAAGAGAATTAGGTGCACCCGAAAGTATTGCTGTTTCAACTGCCGGACTTTTCTCGATACTTATTGCATTACCTACATTATTAATTGCTGCTTTAGGTAGGAATATTATCAAGATCAAAAGAGCTGTTATCCTAGTTCATATAATCATTCTACTGGTGTCTTTTGCCCTAGGATTTACTTTTACCATCCTGGATCCGGTCCAAGTTCAAACGGAATGGAAGATCTATTTTACATATTTTTTATTGTACGCTTTTTCGATTGGGATTATCATTCCAATATGGGCTGAATTTTTAAACCAGAGTACACTGAAATCAGAACGTGGGAAATTTTTCGGTTTAGGATTTGCGTTTAACAGTGTGGGTAGTTTTGTGGGTGGCTTTGTCTTAAGATTTCTTCTGGCCAGTGATATGCCTTTCCCTCGGAATTTTGGAATTGGTTTTTTTATTCTCTTTATCAGTCTCACCATTGGTACAATCCTTTTTTTATTTTTCCGGGTTAAGCCCTCGAAGGCAGAACAAAATAATAAAACTGTTAAGGAATTTTTTCAAGAAACAAAATCAATCATAATTGGACATAAAAACTTTCAGAAATATCTTTTATCTCGAATCTTCTTTGCTGCCTATCTTCCCGGCATGGGGCTTTATGCGGTTTATTGCCAGGATAAATTTAATTTTGATATAAGTGAAGCGGGAATCTTTACAATTCTAAATGTGATTGCTTCAGGTATAGCCAGTTATTTTGTAGGAAAATTGGGTGACAACATAGGTCATAAAGCCGGCATGATGGTTGCTTTCATTGCACATTTTACAGCAGTGGTCCTTGCGATATTTTCTCAGAACATGATATGGGTTTATGCTATTTTTATTGCTATTGGTGCGGGACAGGGCGCATTCATGCCGTCAGCAATGAATCTTGTTTATGACTTTGCAGAAGAACGAGACACAAAAACATATATGGCATTGGTGGATACTTTGATTGCTCCCTTTGTATTGATTTTTATTATCGGGATCGGTTCACTAATACGAATTGGTGAATATACAATTTCATTTTATATTATTGGGGCCAGTTTGATTATCGCCATGGTTATATTACAGTTTGTTGTTCGGGATCCAAAATATCCCCCAGATGGAGAATTACAGTTGGATGGATTTTCTTCTTGATTTTTCATATGGTAATACTCAAAATTCACGTTCTATTATGATTGATTTTATATCCCGACACGCACGATTCTTTTTACCTGCTTGCCTTGCTCTTATGATTAGCGCATGCCAAGAAGACCCTTCTCGCCATCTAGACCTTGGGAACTGGTATCTTCATAAGGGACTCCTTGATGAAGCCATTATGGAATTTCGCGAGGTGTCACGATTGTATTCAGGCGACCAAAGTCAGCTTTCACGGGATGAGTTTCACGTATTGGGCAAAGCCCACTTTAAATTGGCAATCGCGTATACAAAAAAGAATTGGTGGGACTATGCCTTGAACGAGGCAAAACAAAGTTTTGATATTTCGCCGACAAAAGATTCCCACGATTTAGTTGGACTTATTGAAGCAAAAATAGCTCAAGGTATTGATTCCTAATCTATCTTTTTTTATTTAGTTCCTTTTCTAAATAAAACCACCCCATTAATATCACAAAACCAATAGCCCATCCTCCTAAAACTTGGTGGGGGAAATGTACACCCAAATAAATTCGAGATAATCCCACTAAAAAGATTATGACTGATGCTGGTATGATTCGATTATAATGCCGCCCGAGCCAACCCCAAACTACCACAGCCATTTGGGCATGACCGCTGGGGAATCCCAATCCTGAAGCGGATATAAGATGTAATGATTCCGGTGGACGCGGTAAGGCAAATCCATTTTTTAAAGCCTCATTCACAATGGCTGATAGAATAATTATACCAAGGTAAGACAGCCAATCTTTTCTCTTTAATAAGAAAAAACCGATGAACGGATAAATTGGATAGAAATAAACATTCCCTACCAGCGTAATCCCTTTCATAAGAAAAAGGATAGGTGGCAAATCAAATTGTTGGAGGAACTGGATTAATTCCATGAGGGGAATTCAATGACCCTTAGACAGCGACCAACTTTTAAAATGTTTTTTTAATAATTAAAAAGATCCTGAACGAGACTCGCCTCCATCACAATAAATGATGGAACAATTAATAAAATCAGCTTCAGGTTGTAAAAGCATTGAAATGGTACCTGCCACATCTTCTGGTGTGGTAGTACGACGCATAGGGTTTCGCTTTTTTGTATTTTCAATCCAAATTTCCCATCCTTCTGTAATCTTTGTTAGAGCACGGGTTGGGGTAACGCCAGCTTGAACAGCATTTGCTGTAATTCCATATTGCCCTAACTCCCAACCAATCTGGCGAATAATGGCTTCCATGGCGACTTTTGCCACACTGACAGGTCCATATCCTTCCATGGCCACATAGTTGCCTTCACTGGTAAGTCCCATTACACGTGAACCATTAGATAAAAGTCCTTCGGCAAATAATTTTTGAGTCCAATACAATATTGCGTTTCCCATAACATGGACTGTCATATCCATTTGTCGTTGCGTGACCGGTTTTTCACCAAAAAGATTCGTCGTTGTACCAAATGCAATAGAATGGAGTAATAGTTTAACCGGTGCTCCCCCGGTGATTTCTTTGATCTGTGGAATGTACTTATCCATGGTTTCTTCAGATGCTGCATTTGTATTAAAGTAATGACAGCGACCTCCGGTTGTTTCATTCACTTCTTCAATAGTTTCTGCTGCTATTTTTTTTGCTTCACCACGATCAAAGTGAAATGCAATTATACCATATCCATCTTTGGCCAGTCGCTTTGCTGTAGCTGCTCCGTGACCCGTGGAACCGCCTAATATCAATACCCATTTAGACATATTTTCTCCAATATTTTAATAGTTAATTTACCGGATATTTTGGCAAGGTGAACATGAAAAGTCGGTTCATAATCTCATTAAATAATCGTAATCTTAAACCATTGCAATCGAACGAATATTGATAATAAAATGATTATAAAAAGTAGCTATACCAAAGAAGATTTAATTCAGAGTGGCGAAGGAATTCTAGGTGGAATGGAAAATGGAAAACTTCCTCTGGCTCCCATGCTTATGATGGATCGAATTATTTCCATTAATGATGATGGTGGTAAATATGAGAATGGGCGAATCATTGCAGAACTGGATATCACTGATGAAATTTGGTTTTTTCATTGTCATTTTAAAGGAGACCCTGTCATGCCTGGCTGCCTTGGATTAGATGGTATGTGGCAACTGGTTGGTTTCTATTTGTCTTGGATTGGAGGCAAAGGCCGTGGTCGTGCTTTAGGTGTTGGGGAATTAAAATTCAAAGGTCAGGTAAGACCGTATCACAATAAAGTAACCTATAAGATTGATATTAAAAAAGTATTAAATCGGCGTGGTAAATATATGATTTGGGCCGATGGTGAATTAAGTACGAGCGAAGATAGAATCATCTATTTTGCAAAAAATCTCCAAGTTGGACTTTTTGATAATCTTACCTATGATTTCGGCGGGGATCCAGCTCAGGATTCATTTTAATTCATTTTTATTTAAACTACACTTCAAGAGTTCAGACAACAAAATATTCTGTGATTGATTTTGCCTGAATCACACTTCGTATAACCATTTAAAATACTCAAATTAATCTATGGCCCTTCAATGTGGAATTGTAGGACTGCCCAATGTTGGAAAGTCCACCTTATTTAATGCCCTGACGGAATCAAGCATTCCTGCAGAAAATTACCCTTTTTGTACTATTGAACCCCATTTAGGGATTGTTGAATTGCCCGATCCTAGATTAGGGGATCTTGGGAAAATTTATAATCCGAAAAAAATAATTCACGCTACTGTTGAATTCACAGATATTGCCGGACTTGTCCGTGGTGCAAGCAAAGGTGAAGGGTTAGGAAACAAGTTTTTGGGTCAGATTCGTCAAACTGCGGCAATCATTCACGTGGTAAGATGTTTCGAAGATGATAATGTAACCCACGTTGAAGGAAGCGTAAATCCAATTCGTGATGCAGAAACAATTGAAACAGAATTGTTGTTGGCTGATCTGGAAACATTAGAAAAACGGCATCGTAAAACGGAAAAAACAGCTCGCACTGGCGATAAAATAGCTGTGAAAGAATTGGATCTGGTCAATCGCCTGCTCAAACATTGCAATGAGGGTCACCGAGCTCGAACTTTGCCAGTAAATGATCCAGATGAGCGGAAACTTTTACACACATTACATCTCCTAACCAGTAAGCCCATCCTATATATAGCCAATGTAGATGAAAATGAGATTATGAAAAATGAACGAAATAATCATGTACAAGATCTTTTCGATTTTGCCGAAAAAGAAGGGAACTCTGCCATCAGGATTTGTGCATCAATTGAGCAAGAAATTTCTGTTCTTCCTGAAGAAGAAAAAGAATTATTTCTAAGTGAATACAACCTGCCTGAACCAGGACTCCATAAGGTGATCCATGCTGGGTTTGGATTGCTGGACCTCCAAACTTTTTTTACTTGTGGAGAACAGGAAGTTCGAGCATGGACCATTCCAATGGGTGCAACAGCACCCAAAGCAGCCGGTGAGATCCATACCGATTTTGAACGGGGATTTATTAAGGCAGAAATATTTCAATATGAAGATATTATAAAACATGGTTCTGAAAAAGCGCTTTCTGAACTGGGACTGATACGCCAGGAAGGGAAACAATACATTGTAAAAGACGGGGATTGTATTTTCTTTAAATTTAATGTTTAAAACTTATACCAATTAAAAAGGGCAGTTTTCATTGCCCTTTTTAATTTTTAAGAAAAATGCGATTTATTCGTCTTCGTCGTCATCATCTTCATCCCAGCCTTCATCATCCTCGTCGTCATCCTCTTCATCATAATAATAATCCGGCGGATAAGCAAAGTAAGGATTATTCATCATAGCATATTGATCATCTTGTACGTCTTCTTCATCCTCTTCATCTTCACCTGCAGGTGCATCCTGCTTAACAACAATGACCTGTGGCTCAGATCCCAACGTTGATTGTTTGCTATCTTTAATTGCCTTCATTACCATATTCCTATCAGAATCAGATAATCCGTTTCCATGTGGTGCCAGAGTGGAAGATTGATTTCGAAATGAAAGTCCCGTGAGTACTGCAAAGAACAGAATCACAAGTGAAAAAATGGACCCCTCTGTTTGGAATTCAATTCCGCCCCACATATTTTGTGTGACACCATATCCCATAAAAATACCAATGGCCAACATTATGCCAAACAGCATAATCATGTTACCCATTTGTTCTGGTATTTGGGATTCCATCACCGCCATATACAGGAACCAAATCAATATTCCAGCAACTGCGATAATGATACTTACTAAGAATTCTCCCATGAGTAGGGAGGTAAAAAAGCCGACAACGCCAGCGGCAGGAATCAAAAACCCAATCCCGGATTTCATGTCATTAACCATGTTGAAACTCCAAACATACCTCGAATTAAGTTAAAAGTTGCCAGTTGTACTCCATAAATGCAAGATTTTTTCATCTCAATTCAAGATTCAAATTCTACCGTGCAAACTCTATCATCAATGCTGTAACTTTTGCACTTATTATGAGAAATAATTCTGTAAAAGTTGGTGTGATTGGTGTTGGCCACTTGGGACAACACCATGTCAAACATTATGCGGGACTGCACAACGCAGATCTTGTTGGGATTTATGATTCAGATAGAGAACGCGCGGAATCCATCGCTAATAAAACCCAATCTAAAGTATTCAATGATTTGGAGACTCTTCTCGATGCGGTAGAAGCAGTGTCTATTGTTACGCCAACTCGATTTCATTCAGATGTTGCTGAACGGTGTATCAGTGAGGGAAAACATGTTTTTATAGAAAAACCCATCACCAAAACTTTAGAGGAAGCTGATAAACTTTTGCTCATTGCAAAAGAAAAGGGCGTACTGATCCAAGTGGGGCATATTGAGAGGTTAAATCCTGCTCTATTGGCACTGAAACCCTACACACTTAATCCAAAATTTATTGAAATTCAAAGATTGGCACCCTTTACATCTCGAGGGACGGATGTGCCTGTTGTTCTTGACCTCATGATTCATGATATTGATATTTTATTATCTCTTGTAGATTCACCCGTCAAAACGATTCGCGCAACTGGATTATCAATTCTTACAGATTCTGTTGATATTGCTCATGCCAGAATTCGCTTTGGTAACGGAACGGTAGCCAGCATTATGTCAAGTCGAGTGGCAAAAGACAAGGTACGAAAAGTAAAAATATTTCAGCGAGACCTTTATGCAACGATTGATCTGCTTTTAGGATTGACCGAGGTCTATAAAGTGGTGAATAATCCAGATGATAATCCGGATGCCCTTATTACTGCTCCCTTCGATTATGGGGGCTCAGAAAGATTTATTGCCTATGAAAAACCTGCAACTACTTCAGGAGATGCCCTTAAAATGGAATTGGATAATTTTATTAAATCCGTTCAAGGAAAAGAAACACCTATTGTAACAGGAAAGGCCGGCAGGGATGCTTTAAAAGTAGCTATGGATATTCAACGAATGATCATTCAGGATATTCATTGATGGATTTAAGAAATTTATTATTTACCTATCGTAGCTTTACACCCGTTCCAATCGTTCTTGCAATTCTATATTTTTCTGATCCATCTGTTCCTTTCATTTATTTTGGATTGGGATTAGTTTCAATAGGCGAATTCATTAGAATTAATGCAGTGCAATATGCAGGTGGAGCAACAAGAACTACAAAAGTTGGCGCACCCTCTCTATGTACAGCAGGCCCCTATGCAATAACGCGTAACCCTTTATATTTGGGTAATATGATTATTTATTGTGGAGTATCTCTCGTTGCTGGTGGACAATTTATGTGGGAATTACTATTGATAGTTTTTGCGGTTTTTTCATTTCAATATTCCATGATTATTTCTTTGGAAGAAGACACTCTCATTGACCTCTTTGGCAATGAATATGAATTATATCGAAATAATGTTCCTCGATTATTCCCAAGATTGTCACCTTGGCATAACCAAGATTTTAGAAAGCCAACTCCCTTTTTGAAAACACTCAAGATAGAAAAACGAACTCTACAAAATATTAGCCTGATGTTATTCATTCTATTTGCCCGTTATTATTGGGGATTGTCAGCCTAATCGATTGATTCATTCAAAACATGAATCCTGATCCACTAAAAATATTTATTGTTGCTGGCGAACCATCTGGCGATCTCCATGGTGGTAAACTCATCCGTGCTATTCAATCCATAGAACCCAATTCATCATTCATGGGTCACGGGGGAGATTCAATGAAAAATACAGGGATGCAAATTCTCGAGCACGTAGATACCCTAACTATGATGGGGTTTTCTGAAGTAATTCGACATCTTCCAAAAATGATACGAATTATGACAAAAACTATAGAAACTATTAATCGGGTCAAGCCTGATCGTATAATTTTAATTGACTATCCTGGGTTCAATTTGCGATTAGCAAAAAAAATACAAAATCTCAATATTCCCATTACCTATTTTATTCTCCCTCAAGCATGGGCATGGAAAGAAAAACGTGTTGAGATTATGAAAACTGTATTGGACCAAGCACTGTCCATTATCCCTTTTGAAGAAGATTGGTATGAATCACGGGGGTTACCTACACATTATGTAGGACACCCATTCGCAGAGCAAGAACATCTAGACGAAACATCAAAAGACTTTTATCAAAGGCATAATCTAACTATTGAGTACCCGATACTAGTATTGCTACCTGGAAGTCGTCAACAGGAGGTAGATAAACATTGGCCAGTATTTTTAAAAACGGCTGAAAAACTAAGATGTCACATTAAAAAACTTCAAATTATTGTTGGACTAGCGCCTCATGTGTCTATTTCACCGTTACCTAATGATTTTAAAATTGAAATAAATGCAAGAAAAGCTATGATCTCGGGGACAGCTGCGCTGGTATCTTCTGGGACAGCCACTCTTGAATGTGCTGTAGAAGACACCCCAATGGTTGTATGTTACAAATTATCTGGCATTTCATGGATAATGGCCCAAACAATGACAAAAATAGAATATGCGTCTATGGTAAACTTAATTGCAGATGAAAAAATTGTACCTGAATTTCTTCAGAATGAAATGACGCCACATCGCCTAGTGGAAGCAGTATTGCCCTTATTAAACATAAAATCTAAAAAGAGGAAAATAATGTTAGCAGGATTTGATAAAGTTCGACGAACCTTGGGTATCCCCGGCGTGTATCAACGAGCAGCTGAAGCGATTCTTTCTAAAACCAAAAATCACAATGGCTAATTCTTTCAAGGCTGCTCTAAAAGTTTCCCTAGCCAGTGGATTACTCAAATTATTTTATTGGACCAATAGCTGGGTTGTTCATGGTCGGAGCAATTATCAAGACCTGCTAAGCAAGGGACACTCTATCATTTTCTGTGCATGGCATGGACAGTTATTGTCTATTACATTTGACTTAGCAAAAGAGAACTTTCATGCGATTGCAGGGACTCATAAAGATGCAGAACTAATTTCTCAAATTGCAACACGGTGGGGCTGGTCCATGCTCCGAGGGTCCAGTAAAGAGAAGGGCGATGTCGCCTATAAAGACATGCTACGTATATTGAGGAAAAGAAATGGAGCTGTTTTTATTACTCCCGACGGCCCAACGGGTCCCGCCAGGATTCCAAAACCAGGTGTGATTCGTGCAGCGCAAGTAACAGGGGCAGCTATTATCCCCATAAGTGTACATTCTACAAGACGATGGGGATTTACGAATTGGGATACCTTCTTTGTAGAGAAGCCTTTTGGAAAGATCTTTGTAGAATATGGAACGCCTCTATTTTTTAAAAAAGATGATGATTTTGACGCGTGTAGTAAAATGTTAATTAACAGTATTGAAAAACTAGAGCGTAATAAATTGTATGATACAAATAAAGAGACCCCTTAAAGATTATCTCGTATATTTTCTGTTTCCCTTGGCAATATTTTATTGGGGAGTGATGTATTGGCGCAATTTATTTTATCGATATGGGTTCTTTGTATCCAGGAGACTCCCCTGTAATGTTATTAGTGTAGGGAATATTACGGTAGGAGGTACTGGAAAAACGCCTACTGTAATCTTCCTTGCTCAGTATTTTAATCGAATGGGTAAGAAGGTTGCAATATTGAGCCGGGGTTATGGCAGAACAACAAAAGGGACTGTTTTGGTCTCTGATGGCAAAGAGATAAAAGTGCATTGGAAGGAATCAGGTGACGAAGCATTCCTAATTTCAAAAAAATTAAGTCGTGTCCCTGTAGTGGTGGATGAAGACCGTTTTCGGGGTGGTATGTTTATCATACAACAATTTAATCCAGAAATTATTTTGTTAGATGACGGATTTCAACACCGTGGATTAGAAAGAGACTTAGACCTTGTATTGGTCAATAGCGGCGATACTATTCCTGATCACAAATTATTGCCTTATGGTTTGTTGCGAGAGCCCTGGATTAACATTAAGCGTGGAAGTGCTATATTGCTCACAAAAACAAACCTTATTAAACCAAAACCATACCTTTTGAGGAAAGTCAAAGAAACGGGGCTGCCGATTTTGCGCTCAGTGGTGCGATCATCCATCTCTTCTTTTTCACCGGATACTCCGGAAAACTTAAATGGACAGACTGTATTTCTCGTCTCAGCCATTGGGGATTCATTTGGCTTTAAACGGACTGTTGAGAAAATGGGTTGCCAGATCGTGGGAGAAAAAATATTTCCCGACCATTTTAATTATTCTCAATCAGCCTGGAAAAACGTGGAATCCCTTTTATCTTCCACAGATTATATCATTACAACAGAAAAAGATTGGGTGAAGATAGAAAGTTTAAATATTAAAAAACTAGTAATAGTAGTTGGTATAGATGTCGAAATACAACCGTTAAAGAAACTGGATTATTTATTAAAGAGTTGTTTGTAAAAAGGAAAAGGATTCCAAATAAGCATCCCTATTTAGTAAAAGAACAGGAATTAAATCTGCGCCATACCCCAGGCAAAAACGACACCTACAAAGGTAAGCATTAACGGCCAGCCAGTGTTTACCAATTGCTGTGAGCTTGGATCATGAAAAACATGAACTTGAAAATCGTGCGTGGATGTTGCACCATGTTCATCAACAGCCATTAAAATAAAATCATTCATCCCAATTTGATTTTTTCTTGGTGTCCACTCTATTGTGGCTTTCTTTTTATTAAAGCGAGCATATTTGGGGAGCCGCACGGCGCGATAGGCAACCTTATCACCATTCAAATCTTCTGTAATCATTTTGTAACGCCAGGTATGTCCCGTTAACCCAACCGGTTTTGGCGTGGATATAACGATGGGAGCATTATTAATAAAGATCTTGCCCTTCTGCACATCAGTGCCATACCCATCGCTTACGGCAACTTCAAAAGTATTATAATTGATCTGTGCCGCTTTTGGGACCCAGAGAATCTTTCCGTGCCTGTCCATTTGCATACCATGGGGCCCTTTTAGTAATGTGAATTCCAGGGTGGCATTTTCATTTTTATCATCTACCCGGAGCTGATATTTAAATAATTCACCCACCAAACCCATATGGGGAGGATTGGATACAATGGTTGGTACGTGATTAGAATACACCTCAAAAGTTTGTTCATCTTTTGTGTATCCATCTGACACTACAACCGTGATGCGGTGGGTATCTGTCTGGTTGGTTTTAGGTGTCCAACGTAATGTACCTGAACTCTCTTCCACCACCATTCCTTCCGGGAAATCCAAAAGAGAAAATTTTATATCATTCGATCGCTCAACAATAACCCGAGGAGGTTTTCCTCTACTACCCTGAAAAAACTCCCAAAGGAAATCCTTAATCTTTATGGTGCGCCCATCAACGGTTTCTAACAGTACCCAAAGCCGATTATCTTCAAAAAATACGGAATGGGTATATTTTTTCATGTTCAGCCGTGCAACCAATGAATCAGCTGGATATTTCGGATCTACATAATAAATAGCGTCGGCATTGTGCCAGTCACCTAAATATCGATCCACATTGTTCAATGCCACATCATCTGTAATATTCACAGAATAAATCCTGACAGCTGAGATATTCGATACCTTTACAACTCGATTAAATGGGAGAAGTGCTCCCTTATTTTTATCATTCGTCATAATTCGATATGCGTATTCATCACCAATCGTTGCAGACATGGATGGAACCGAAATTATTTGGATGGGAGCATTCACAAAATATTCAGATTCGATCATGCGTGATTCATGACTATCTGAGACTTCAATCTTTAAGGTATGAAAATCTAATTCACCCATAGTTGGTTCCCATCTTAAACGGCCCGTATGGGGATCCATTCGCATTCCCGGGGGTAGTTTATGTGCTGTATAAACCAAAATATCTTTCTCATTTGGATCATCGATATCCAAATCAAAATCCCAAATACCACCCACATTGATCTTATTCATCGGAATGGGTGCAGCTTTAATAATGGGTGGATGGTTTACAAACAGGTTCACAAATTGTGTATCCGTAGCTACCCCGTGTGTTACAACTACTGCATATTTCATCGTGTCAACCTGAACGGGGTTTGGAGTCCAAGAAATTGTGCCATCCTTAGCAATGTTCATGTTGTCGGGGCCATAAAATAATTTGTAATTGATTTTCTCATCGGGGCGTTGGCGCCAAACTTTTACAGGGTAGTTGTAGGGGTTGCCAACGCTAGCATTCAAGGGTGCATTGGATAATATTTTTACCCCAGCTTGAGAAAATAATTGAAACTCCTGAGTAGTTCTTTCGAACCCGTCAGTCACAACCAATCGAACATCATAAACTTCTACCTTTGTACTATCGGTCTTCCAAGTTAGGACGCCATTTTCAAATGTCATCCCATCTGGAGAAACTTCCAAATCAAACTGAAGAGCCGCATCTTTATTTCGGTCTTGGACGATAGGCTCATACCGAAAAACAGAACCTGCAATAAATTCCGTTACTTCAGGTTGGGTTAAAAATCGTGGCGAGTCATTAACATAAACCCATAAGCTTTCATCGCGACTTTCCAAAACAGGAACTGATTTAAATACCTGCTCATCTTCTATAGAGCCAGTGGTTGGCTCCATCATTTCATCTACTTTCATTCGAACATTATAGGATAGAGGGAATGCATCAAACTGCTTTTCCGTTGGAACCCAATTGATTGATTTTGATTCGTAAAGAAAATACATACCCTTAGGTGGGGTAGCGTCCCATCGAAAGCTATAAAACGATTCTTTTGCTGTTTTTGGAATTTCATATAAGAACGGTTGCCCTGGTGCTAATACATATCTGGGCAATACATGTTTTGGGAGGCGCTGCCCAACAGTTTCTTTGGGTCTAGGTTTTTTTGGTTGTTCTAATGTTCGTGCAATTTTTTTAGGAACCGTTACCTTGGGCTGTTCCTTAAGAGCTTTTCCTTCCAATTGATTAGGATCTAAAGTCCCAGGAATAAATTTAGTGGGGGATTGCCCAAGGTCTGTAATAATTTTCTCTTCTCGTTGTGGTTCAAGGGTCGATGTTTCATTAAGCGGTACTTCAATATACACTTCAGGAATTATGGGAGTTTCATCCCCTATATTGGCAAGAAGGTTAGGCATTTGGTTTTTAATAAATTCAGTAGTGATTAAGTATCCTTGATCAAATGAGTCTGACTTTTTACCCAATTCAATTACATAGGTTGAATTTGTCATTCCATTCCAACCTGATACTAAAACATTCCCTGTATACATCCCTGATTTCGTCATTGGAACCATGGCGAACACCTGCATTTCTGGTGGTACATGTGACATAGCGTTTTGCACACCGGCGATACCACCATCCTTCCCAGAAATCAATGTGAGCGCATTAATATCGGATGATAACATTAAAATATCTTCATAAGTATCCTGATTAAAATCTGCCAAAGCAACTTGAGTCAAGGGGCCAGGATTTATAGGAACGTCTTCTATAACTAACGTTGCAGGGGTCAGGGTAAATGCGATTACATCACCAGAATTGAATGATGCTAAAACATCAAAGAAACCATCGGCATCCCAATCTGTTAATTCGAAGGAATGATGCAAGATGCCGCTAAGACCTTCAAAACTCTTTTTCACTAAATGACCCGAATCAAATACACCACCAATATTATAAAAGGGTTGGGCCTTAATTGTATTGCCGTCGGGACTAATAGCTATAACATCTTCATAGCCGTCTCCATCATAATCAACCACGCCTACATAGATAAGTCCAGAACCGATGAGGAACTCATTCGAGCGCACTTTCTTTGTAATGGATAATCCAGATTCAGTGGCATCCACGATAACAAAGCCACGAAACGGGCTACCTAAGGATAAAACAAGTTCCTGGTTGCCATCTGCATCTTGATCAATTAATAGAAAATTGTTGCATCGAAGCGATTTGTTTTCTTCTCCCACATCTAAGGTGTTGGCCGGACGATCAGAAAATGATGACCCTTCCCACGTATAGGTTGCTATATAAACGTGAGGAGTTGAATTGTTGCCAGACCTAGATATATTCATGACCAAAATCAATTCGGGAGCACCATTGCCATCCATATCACCAACCAAGGCATCTACAAAGCTCCCATCCATATCTTCAGGGGCTGTATATTCCCAAATCAGATTTTGGTATCCATCTAAATCAATTTCGTAATAACGGGCAACGGTTGGAAAAACATCTGTGGACGGATCCAATTCAAGTGCGATGAATTCTAATAGATTATCACCATCCAAATCATAGGTACCATTCATGTGGACAATTTTCTGGCTAAAAACAGTCCCTATCATAAATGATATAAAAAATATTAAATAACGAGTGCCCCTAACGTACGTCATATTGATTCTTATTTTTCGTCCCCAGTATCATTATTGTCATTTTTATTTGGGGGGGCTTGGGCAGGTTCTGAAGATTCGTCTACACTATCAGTCGATCCCGCATTCGTCTCGATTGCCTTAGAATCAATTTCGGATGGTTTAATCTCATCTAGTTTTAAAGAATCAATTTCGGATGGTTTAATCTCATCTAGT
>JAPYRR010000006.1:32754-47823 GCA_029936885.1 Fidelibacterota bacterium
TTTAATCTCATCTAGTTTTAAAGAATCAATTTCGGACGATTTAATCTCCTCTAGTTTTAAAGAATCAATTTCGGTCGGTTCTAATTCCTGCTGTTCATCATCTACGTTTGGAATTTCTTGTGTTTCATTTTCATCTTTTGACAAATTAGATATTGAATGAATAGAGTCCAGCTTAATGGGGTTTTCGGATACATCGTTTTGTTCATTGGGAATTATACTTTGTTTCGGCTCCACAGGAATGGGTGGGTTACCTTGATCAGACTGAGCATCTGGGATGCGATGTTTTCGTGTTATTTTTGGCAATTTCCCATTTGGGCCAAATAAAGGTTCCGCCAGTGTAGTCCCCTGCAATAATTTTATTTTTAGGTCATCATGAAATGATTCTTGGATTAGCCTGGAAAACATGACTGACGGCTCCACAAACCCAGTTAAATCAAATTCGGTTGTAATTTTTTTAGACCCATTTGCTCGAACGACTACCTCACCCCTAATAGCTTGTAAAACTCCCTCATCTAAAAATACAGCAAGCGATTGAGATGGGTCTGTAGGCGTGGTAGTGGACAAATAAATTCCTTTAAAGACGGAATCTGCTTCGCCGTCAAATGAAAAGCGAATGAGTTTATCCGTAAAATCCATATCCAAAGATGTAGGGAATCCCTCAAAGAAATAGTCGGGGAATTCAAATAGTTTTGGATCAAAGGCTTCAGGTTGATAGGACTGAGATAATGAATCTTGTTGGGGAGATATTGACATAAAAACAACATTGGTTTGCATATCATGAACCATAGTCAATGTTGTGATACTATCCAATTGTGCATCTCGCAATGAATATGCAAAATCGAAAGTATCCCCACGGCGTAGATTAGCTAAGTTTGCAGAGATTCCATGCTGAAAATGAGTGGGTTCTCCCATAGCCGGAACTTGATTTACCGCAATACCAAAAGGGACTTCTCCATCAAAAACATACCTGTCTTTTACATCTCTGGCAGGCGTCATCGCCAACACATAATAAAGATCTATCCCTTCATCATTCACTACAGCAGTATCTGGTGTTTCAACTATGGGCTCAATACTTTTCCTGACTGTTTCAGTAAATGTTGATACGCCTGAATCTGTTACTGGAATGGGAGATACAGTACTATTATTATCAGATTCATTGTGTATATATTCTCCCAAGTCTACCTTGATAAACCCAGCTTCGTCAGCCCAGTCTACACTGACCATTTCATTATTCATATCCGGGACTGCAACCCTTTCGGTGTCTTGCTCCAATTTATTATTATCCTTTTTCACAGATGCAAGAAAGTCACCCAGAGTAGGAGATAAAGAATCTAATTCACTCCTCTTTTGTTGAATCTTATTTTGTCTTTTATAAAAAACGTCTTTCTCATTGGACAAACTTGGAGCATTGTCAGATTCAGGAACAGAATTTGATTTTAATGTTAAAGTCGCATCATCTGCGGGAGGGGCAGGTGGTGGAATTTTATTTTTTTCTTTTTCAATTTTCAAATAATCCTCAATAGCCGGTGTTGAAGGATAAATTTCAGCCTCAATCCGTGTGTTTATAATTTCAACAATCATTGAGTTGTTTCCATCTATAGATGCCGGAAAAGCTCCTTTTCCAGAGAAATTCGTATTGGATAATGAGATCTCATTATTTGTCATTTCCAATAGAAAAACATCATCAGTTCCATAGGGAATTATTAATCCAGCATCTAAAAACCGCATGGATCGAAATCCTTGTACACTCGCCCCTAACAGGAGTCTGGCAGCATCAACCACTAAAATATCTGATTGAATGAGTTTAAAATTTTGAGTTACATCAAAAATCGCTATTTTAAGTTTATTCCCTTCGGGTGATATCATTGCAAAATAATGATCTTCTCCACTTATAAATCCACCAACAAAAACAACGCCATAACCATCCATTATAATTGGCGCAGACAGCATTTGCACATTAGTTAAAGCAATATTATTCTCACTTAAGTGTATATTAAAAGTCATTGCCTGGCGAAGGGGTGCTCCAAAAGAGACACCTAATTGGGGAGAACCGCCTGGAATCAAGGTTAAGTTAGAAGGGTGGGCCTTTCCAAGATTAAGCGATTCATTACCCAGACTGATGGGTTCACTGGAAAACCCGGATTTGGTACCCAAAAATACAAATAACCAGTTCGAATCTTTATCTCTAAAATATGGATCACTGATAGCCACTAATTCAAAAAATCCATCTCCATCAAGGTCTATAATCTCCGCATCATTGAAATGTCCTTGCCCAGGAAGCGTATAGGACCAGAGTGTATCCTCTAGCGAAGATTCTGAAACTTCCACCCAAATAGCAGAATATCCCCCTGCATTCAACACTAAAGATTCTTGTAGGCCGTCCCGGTCCAAGTCATATAGTCCTTGAATGTGTAGAATCCCATCTGCTGACAGAACAGACAGGAGAAGAACTCCATATAATATATTTTCTAGAGAGCCCTTAATAGGCGCTTTTAACGTACTTAACCTCATAGTCTTCACCAAAATTGGATACAATTATTCGGGAGGCAAATCACGGTTTGATCTCCCTTACCTCGATTACTCTTCGAAAAATATAGGATTATGTGGGTATACTTACAAGGAAAAGACCCCATATCTAATTTTACTTTAGTTTTTATATTCTACCCTATAATTTCTTTCTAAATTCACTGAGGAACCTTAATTTGGGGCGTTTTAACATGCGGAGAAACCTACTATAATGAAAAACATTTTTATATTCATTTCAATATGCCTATCGATTACCCGGGCACAAAATAGTTATCCATTGGATAATTTCCTGGGTGGCGGCATAGGTTATAGTCCAATGTATATTATGCTTGACTCAATACCCGGAGCGTCTCATTTGACAAAATTGGGTCTAGATTCAAGGGATTTTAAAGATCCTTTTGTTATCCATGGAGGGGAGGGTTTTGCCCATGTGGCAGGAAGGTGGAGAATCGGAGGTTATGCTGGAATTGGTGCAACCAGTATCAGTACAGTCCCCAATATTGTAGTTTATGAAGAATTAAATGATACCACAGGGTACCAACCGCCGGGAGACCCATCCAACCCGCAACCAGGAGAAGATGGGAGTTCCAAAGATTATACAAAGTTTTTTAATCCCACAATCGAAGCAAAATTTACTTTTTCATTGGGGGCAACATCCGTTGAATATGTCATACCAATTTTACAAGACCTTGAGCTGTCGGCTGGGGCATTAATGGGATTAGGTCGAGCAGGAATTTCTATAGATCAACAAAGTGGCAACCCTCGTTGGAAAGATACCTTTACGAATGTTTATGGCATTATGGACACAACGGGAACACTATTTTATGGTGTAGATAGTGACAATTATTTAAATCCGGATATAATTCCGGGTGAAGTACCTGGCCTCATGAGAGATGTCAGTGCAACATTTTTTAATTTCCAACCTTATATTGCTGTAAAATGGCAATTCCTAGAACGGGTCGGATTGAGAATCAGCGTTGGGTTTAATAAAGGAACCGTTAGAGCTGGAAATTATGAATTAAATGGGCGGACGCGTATTAGCGATTCGCCATCATCAGCGATTCAGGGCACAGCGTTTAGAACGATGCTCTATATTGGTTTATAACATATAATAAATTTATACCACTTAATGTTTAAATACTTTCGTCAGATCTGGCCTTTAGCAATTTCTGCCTTTTTAGGATTATTATTGGGTGCATTCCTTTTTATTCCTCGTGCTTATTCTAGCAACCAGAATGTTTATAAAATCTTGAGAGAAAAAATCAATGTACTACAACAGATCATTTCATATGTGAACCATTTTTATTTTGAATCAGTAGATATGAACAAGGTGATGGATGGCGCTTTCCACGGTCTGATGGAAGAGTTGGATCCACATTCAACCTATATTCCTGCAAAAGAGCAGGAAAATATTGATGAAATTTTCAAGGGGAAATTCCAAGGTATTGGGATTGAATTTGACATCCTTGATGGATATATAACTGTTATTTCTCCTATTCCAGATAGTCCGTCAGATATTGTTGGGCTAATGCCAGGCGATAAAATCATTACTATAGATGGGGAAGATGCATACAAAATAACTAAGGATAATGTATTTAAAAAACTTCGTGGAAGAAAAGGGACAAAAGTTGATTTAAGTATTAGCAGATTTGGCACAAGGAAGCCGTTTGATGTGACAATTATCCGGGACAATATTCCAATTCATAGTGTGGGCGCGGCAACCATGATCGATAGCACAACAGGGTATATTTTTCTGAGGCGATTTTCTGCCACAACGGAAAAAGAGGTTACCACTGCTCTGGATGGTTTACTTTCTCAAGGGATGAAACGGCTTGTTTTTGACCTAAGAGGGAATAGTGGCGGTTTTCTTGAACAAGCAGCCGCTATTTCGAATATGTTTATTACAACAAAGGATACTTTGGTCTACACAACTGGCAAAATAAAAGAATCCAACCAAGTGTTTATGGCTGATCCTAAAAAAGGCCGAAATGATTTTTCTGTCATTGTACTGATTAATCGTGGGTCGGCCAGTGCGAGTGAAATAGTTGCTGGAGCCATTCAAGATCTTGATCGAGGCCTGGTTGTGGGGGAAACAAGTTTTGGAAAAGGATTAGTTCAGCGTCAACTCCCTTTAGATTCTGGAGCTGCAGTTAGGGTTACAATCGCCCGCTATTATACACCCTCGGGACGGCTAATCCAGCGACCTTATGAAGATGGAAATGATCTAGCTTATTATGGTGAATTATATGCAACGGATCGGGAATCTAAGATTGATAGCTTGAAAGAATTACGACCTAAATATAGTACCAAAGCGGGGCGTATTGTGTATGGCGGGGGTGGTATTACGCCCGATGTCTATATTCCATATAAAAGTAAAATAAATGCAGAAACGGGAAAAGTAATTCGAAGTGCAAAGCGCCCTCTTTTTAATTACGCATCAAAATACGTTGCATCACATAAAGAAGAATTTAACTCGTTTGACAATTTTAGAGATTCTTGGGAAGTGAATGAAAATGTATTTGAAGATTTCCTCGTTCATCTCCAAGAAGACTCTATTAAGGTAATCCAGGATTCATTGTTGGCGAATACTGACTTTATTTATAACCGAATTAAGGGAGAAATTGCTGGAGCAGTTTGGGGAAAAAATGAAGCTACAAATATCAGATTGCAAATGGACAATCAACTTATTGAGTCAATAAAACATTTCCATGAAGCAGATGCATTCTTAAAATCCTTGAATTAAATTCAGCATCTTTTAAATAACTTTTTTCATTATTTTAACACACATTTATTAGAACATAACCGGAGTAATTAAATGGTACATTATTTCCTAGAAGGCGGCAGTTTCATGTGGCCAATCCTTATGACGCTTTTATTTGGGATTGGATTTGCTATCGAGCGCTTTTATTCGCTCATGATGTCTGCTGTAGATTCACACGCTTTTTTCGATGAAATAACATCAGCAATCGATGATAATGGTGCGGCGGCGGCAGTCCGGGTTTGCGAAGAAACCGAAGGGCCGGTGTCTGCAATATTTCATGCTGGACTTTCCAGAATGCATCGCGGTTTGGGTGATGTTGAAAAAGCAATTCAAAATGCCGGTTCGAGCGAAATGGCTTTTCTTGAAAAGAACATGATCTGGTTGAACGCTGTGATTACCATCGCACCAATGCTCGGATTTACCGGGACAGTCGTTGGGATGATCGGTGCGTTTGATGCAATTAAGGCTGCCAATGATATTTCCCCAGCTGTTGTGGCTGGTGGTATTTCTCAGGCGCTTTTAACAACTGCATTCGGACTGATTGTGGCCATGATTATTCAAACCTGTCAAAACTTATTCATTTCAAGAATAGATAAACTTGTATTGGATATGGAAGAACAGTCTGTTCGGATCATGGATCACTTGTACGAAAAAGAATCTAAAAGTCAATAACCCTAGATAGCCGAATGGCCAAACGCAGATTCAAAGGCGGGGAAATTCCTACATCTTCAATGGCAGATATTGCCTTTTTACTCCTAATCTTTTTCTTGGTAACTACCACGATTGATACCGACAAAGGATTGGGGATTGTGCTCCCTCCGCCGGGTGATATGGAAATTGAAATCAGAAAAGAAAATATTCTGAATTGTCTTATTAACTCCCAAGGTAAAGTCCTTTTAGATGAAGAACCTACAAGTATTGAACAAATTCATCGCATCGTTGGGCAAAGACTTCGAGAAAATGACAAACTCATTGTTTCTGTAAAAGCCCATCCAAAGACAGCTTATAATGATTATGTTCGGGTGATTGATCAATTGAAAATGGCCGACGCAAAACGTATTTCAATCGCAAATAGTAATTAATGAAATTCTCACGTAAAACAAAGATTTCCAGTGATATCCCAACTGCATCCATGCCGGATATTATCTTTATGCTATTGATCTTTTTTATGGTCACCACCGTATTAAAAGAGCATTCCGGACTTCCCGTTAATCTTCCAAAAGCAAAACGAATTGAAAAATTAAAATCTAAGCGCCATACGGTTCAACTCTGGGTATCGAAAGATGGTTTAATCTCAATTGATGATCGGCTTCTTGGCGTAGATGATGTATCCATGGTGATGTATGACAAACGGGTAGCTGATCCACAAATTGTTGTTTCTCTAAAAGGTGATCAGGAGGCTGAAATGGGACTAATATCCGACATCCATGATAACCTTCGAAAGGTAGAAGCTTTGAAGCTTAATTATTCTACCAAGACTCTTGTGGACTAATGCCCTTTATAAATCCACTAAAATTAAAATATCCAATCGTAATTCGGGTCACTGGATTAATCGGTGTTTCACTTGTCATGTTAAATTTTCTTATTTTTCCACGGTTTTTAAATACTAGAGAGTTTGAAGATGTCAATCAGGTTATTATCGAAAACGTTGATATTCCACAAACCCAACAGATCGATAATACACCACCACCTGTTCGTCCTTCCATCCCTGTACCCTCTGATGATGAGGATATTGCAGATGATTTAACATTAGATGAACTTGACTTTGATGATTTTAATTTAGATGCACCGCCGCCGCCGCCCTCGGGACCGCGAGTCGTATTCATTCCTTATGATGATCCGCCTGTAGCTATAACACCAATTCGCCCTGTGTATCCTGAAATTGCTCAAGAGGCAGGTATTGAAGGTGTTGTTATTGTCCAAGCATTCATTGATGAAAAGGGCCGTGTAAAAGATACACTCATATTGAAAGGTGTCCCAAATACCGGATTGGATGAGGCCGCAATGGAAGCGATTCGTAAAACAAGATTTAGGCCTGCAAAGCAACGGGAACGGCCTGTGGGCGTATGGATTTCTATCCCTGTAAATTTCAAACTAAAATAAATACAACCGTCATTTATAATCATAAAAAAGCCCCTATTTATTAGGGGCTTTTTTATGATTATAAATTAAATCCTTTACCCCTTTACATTCGCTCGATGAAATTCCCAATTCATCTTCCGAATATAGTCAACAGAGATTTCTTTTGGGCACTCAGCTTCACAAGCCCCAGTGTTTGTACAATGGCCAAACCCTTCATCATCCATTTGTTTAACCATGCCAACTACACGTTCTTCCCTTTCTGGTTGTCCCTGCGGTAAGAGCGCTAACTGAGATATTTTTGCAGCCACAAACAAACTAGCAGATGCATTTTTACACGCCGCTACGCAAGCACCACAGCCAATGCAGGCGGCTGCATCAAAAGCTTCATCTGAAATTTCCTTTCCTATGGGAATTGCATTCCCATCTGGTGCACTCCCAGTATTGACGGATACAAATCCACCTGCCTGAATAATTCGATCAAAAGGTGTTCGATCTACAATTAGATCTTTTAAAATTGGAAATGGCTTTGCACGCCACGGCTCTATCGTAACGGTATCTCCATCATTAAAATGACGCATATGAAGCTGACAGGTTGTTGTCCCTTCTAATGGCCCGTGTGGCCGTCCATTAATTACCATGGAACACATACCACAGATGCCTTCCCGACAATCATGATCAAATGCCACGGGCTCATCGCCTGTGTTCACTAATTTTTCATTCAAGACATCTAACATTTCTAAAAATGACATATGCGTATTGAGCCCATTTACAGTATAGGACTTGAATCCGCCCGGATCGTTTGGACCATCCTGTCGCCATATTTTCAAAGTCAGGTTCATTTCAGCCATTATTTATAGCTCCGTTGCGTTAATTGAACGGTGTCAAAAGTTAATTCTTCTTTATTTCGAGTTGGCTCTGTTTCCTCCCCGGTATATTCCCACGCGGAAGAAAATGTAAAATTTTCATCATCACGTTTGGCTTCGCCTTCTTCAGTTTGGGACTCTTCACGAAAATGCCCACCACAGGATTCTCGTCTATCCAAAGCATCTCGAACCATGAGTTCTCCCAACTCAATAAAATCAGCAACTCGCCCTGCTTTTTCCAATTCCGGATTTAAAACATCATCTCTGCCGGGAACGCTAACCTTATCCCAAAAATCTCTTTTCAAGGATTGAATTTCACTAATCGCACTTGTAAGATTTATTTCATTACGTGCCATTCCGCAATTCTCCCACATGATGTGCCCCAAATCACGATGGAGACTTTCCACAGATCGGCTCCCATCATTATTTAATAAACGGTCATTACGATCTCTGGCATCTTTTTCTGCTTTGTCAAATTCTTCATGATCTGTAGGAATGGTCGGGGTGCGAATATCATTGGATAAATATTCACCGATGGTATAAGGGAGTACAAAATAACCATCCGCCAAGCCCTGCATGAGCGCAGATGCGCCTAGTCGGTTCGCACCATGGTCAGAAAAATTACATTCGCCGATAGCAAAGAGCCCTGGAACAGTGGTCATAAGATTATAATCCACCCAGAGTCCCCCCATAGTATAATGGACCGCCGGATAAATTCGCATGGGCGTTGTGTAAGGATCATCACCGGTAATTTTTTCATACATTTCAAATAAATTTCCGTAACGGGCGCTCACAACATCCTGACCTAATCTTTTAATAGCATCTTTAAAATCGAGATAAACCGCAAGTTTTGTTGGGCCAACTCCAAATCCTGTATCGCATCGTTCTTTGGCAGCTCGGGAGGCAACATCCCTGGGGACGAGATTCCCGAAAGCTGGATAGCGGCGCTCCAAATAATAATCCCGTTCATCTTCCGGAATATCAAGAGGGCGACGGTCATCTCCTTTTTTATTGGGAACCCAAATCCGACCATCATTCCGTAATGATTCAGACATAAGGGTTAACTTGGATTGATACTCGCCGGAAACAGGAATACAGGTTGGATGGATCTGGGTAAAACATGGATTGCCAAACATGGCTCCCTTTTTATAGGCTTTCCATGCAGCGGTAACATTGCTACCCATTGCATTTGTGGAAAGGTAAAAAACATTCCCGTATCCGCCAGTGGCTAAAACAACAGCGTGACCAAAATGGCGCTCATATTCTCCTGTTATAAGATTTCGTACTATCACACCGCGGGCTTTCCCATCAATGACCACAATATCAAGCATTTCATGGCGATTATACATGGTAACATTGCCTTTGGCAATCTGTCTGCTCAAGGCGCTGTATGCGCCTAATAATAATTGTTGTCCTGTTTGTCCCCTAGCATAAAATGTTCTGGAGACCTGAACACCGCCAAACGATCGGTTATCTAAGGTTCCACCATACTCTCTTGCAAATGGAACGCCTTGTGCCACACATTGATCAATAATATTGGAACTTACTTCTGCTAAGCGATGAACATTGGCTTCCCGAGAACGATAATCCCCACCTTTGATTGTATCATAAAAAAGCCGATAAACAGAATCGCCGTCATTCTGGTAATTTTTGGCAGCATTGATTCCGCCTTGGGCAGCAATAGAATGAGCGCGCCGCGGACTATCTTGAAAACAAAATGTTTTTACATTGTATCCCATTTCTGCCATAGATGATGCCGCGGATGCTCCTGCCAGACCGGTTCCAATAACAATGACATCCAATCTCCGTTTGTTGGCGGGACTAACTAAGGGAACTTTGGATTTATATTTCGTCCACTTTTCGGCCAAGGGCCCATCGGGGATTCTACTATTTAACATCACAAGCTCCGCAAATAAAGTATAATGGGAATACTGGCAAAAGCGATAGGTACAATGATTGAAACCATGGTGGCAAACTTTTCAATTGGGCCTAAATATTTTTTTGTTTTAATTCCTATAGTTTGGAATGCTGATGAAATACCGTGGCATAAATGAAATCCAAGACCTACCATACTTAAAACATAAAATGCTGTATACCATAATTCTCGAAAAGCGACAATAGTCACTGTATAAATGTCTCTATTTCCCCAAAGGTCATTCCCAATGTCACCCCAATGCATTTCATACCAAAAACTTTTCATATGAATCACAATAAATACCAAAACAATTGTACCTAATAACGGCATATTTCTTGATGCCCAGCGACTATTTTCCGATCCTGAAGAAACTGCATAATTGATGGGTCGTGCGCTTTTGGATTGGAAAGCAAGAAAAAGAGTTAACAGTGTGTGCAGTATGATGGAAGTGTATGTGAGAAGGGATAGTATTTTTACCGCTGGATTTGTAGTCATGAAAAGAGCATATTCATTGAATTGCTTTTGTGCCGCATCGCCAGAAAGCATGATTAACTGGAGATTTCCAGCTAAATGTCCAAATAAAAAAATGACTAAAAATAACCCAGAAAGGGCAGCCAGCGTTTTTCTGAAAAGTGTAGATGTTAAATAGGAATTCATTCGTCGGGAATTAATCAGAATTTATGGCTGAAATTTAACTTTATTGTTTTTCCTGTGCACGTTAATCCTTCAGTTGTGTCGAAAAATATGCACTAGTTAGCCAAAGGGTTACTTGCAAATAAATAACAACTTTAAACGGGGACGATGGAATAAAATTAAAAACCATATAGGCGACCCCAACCAAGATTATCAATAATACACCCAGGATTGAATTTCGCGCCAAGGTAGTTCCCATTCGCGTTACCTGAACATAGGTCATGATGAGAAGTCCTATGGACACTACCCACCAGCCAAAAAAGCGATAAATCACCAATAAATAATCCGGGAGATGGACATTTAAATCTGCTGCAAGCAAAGTTTGAAAAGATGTTTGAAGCAATGCTTCATTGGGTGCTTGGTCTAGAATCCAAGGCTCCGGGTGAATAAGCCAACCCAGCCCCAGCCCCACAGACCCAAGTCCAATTAGGAAAGGGGGGATCCAAGTGAGATTATGAATTGTTTTTTGATTCATCTTGCTTGGGATATTACTCATAATGTTAGCTATTTTTCATCTAACAAATTGAGTTTGTAATAAAAATAAAATCAATCTCAAATTGCACCATGAAGCTAACCTGTTTAATCAAATCGCCATTTTATATTTTACTGGGCGCAATTTTTAAATCAATATAATCTAAATCTTCTTGTGAAAACCCGAGAAAATCAGATGCGTTTCCAACTTTCCATCCCTTGACTTCAAGCTTATTTTGTTTGACTTTTCTCAATTAGTTTTTATCTAAACCGTACTGATTCAATCTACGCCTGTAGACTGAAGGGTCCCTTTTTCATAACAATTTCAAAAAATTCTTCAAAGAACTTTTCTTCACCAAGGCCCCGTTCTTTCAGTCCTGTTATGGCTAAATCACCTACCCATTGATTCCAGTGGCCATAGGATTTTCCATCCGGACCCATTTGGGAATCATCCAAAACCAAAGATGCTTTATTGAAAGTATGGCGGTCTTCCACTGACCAATTTTTTACAACAGACAGACATTCATTCCGGACAGTTTCCACCGTAAGAATTCCAGTCCAAAAAGCCACGGGTGCCATTTCATAACCCATGGGTGGACGGTCGGCTCCACGGACTTCCACCAAATGCTTTAGGCGGACATTGGTAAAGATCTGATGTAGGGTGGCCTGTATATCTACTGTACGGAGTTTCCCAGATCTTTCTAAATCAACCAATCTTTCTCCCATCGTTTTATCTGTGGCAACAATGATGGCATGTTCATCCAGTTCAAAAATGCCGGGAACAGTCATTATATAATCGATGTATTGGTCAATCATTCTTTCCGGGGATTCAATGCCATGATCGATCAAGTTCCGGCAACGGGCATTATCGGTGTTTTCCCAAATCACATTTCGAATATTTTCTGTTCCGGTGGGGGAGCCATTTTGAAAAGGGCTGTTTGCAAAAAGATAGGCACAAACCGGTTGTACGCAATCGGCAACAAATATCATGTCTTCCAGGTCTCTTTCACTGGTAATATCAAAATTGACTTGGACACTGGTAGTATTCCGCATCATCCATTGTCCCATAGTGCCATTTTGTTCCATGTTGGCATTCATGAGTTGATATTTTAACTGATTGATTAGATCAATATCATTTGGTGCAAAATTAGGTTCGACACCATAACTGATAATCCTTAAATCGTTGGCATTTACCACTTCTATTAAAGCTTGCTTATGTTGGCTTAAAGCAGAAAATAGTGTGTTTAAATCCCGATACGGTAGGCTAGACCATTCCAGCTGGCCACCAGGTTCCAGCGAATAAATTCCATTATTTCCCACATTCTCATTCATGATTGCCAATAGATCTGTGGCAGAAAATTCATCACATGGATTTACGGGAAGGCGTCGATTTTTATTCGTATAAAGAAAGCATTCTTCTTCTACCCCAATGGTTCTTTCTGTTGGGTCAACCAAATGAGATAAAATATAAGAATGGATTTTATCGCGTAGATTCATAGGTAAAAATTAGAAAAATTCGAATCAGAACGATAGGTGAAGTTACATTATACCCCATGACATAATTCCAAGTAGGGCCATTATTACCGGGATCCCAATTATGATGTCTCCCTTAGTTTTATTTAAATATTTTTTAGCATTTCCAATTTTTTCTAACTTGAAATCGACGACAGAAACATCATTTGGATCCACATAAACCGCCCGAGATCCAAACATTTGATTATTCCTTATAATTGGATCATTATATAAATATTCTGTACTGAATTCATTCACGGCTTTTGCAAATGAGGGTGTTAGCCCATACACTTGATGCCAGCCTGGCGTAATATCAATTGGTTCACGAAGGGGTGTTTCTCCAACCAAAATCCCATCAATATAAATTAAAACACCATCTATATTCGCTGTTATACTAATTCCTGCAGAAACTAATGACAACTCCCTTGGTTCTAATTTATCCCAATTTTGTTGGGCTAGGGTATCATTAGGAATCCCCTTTGGGAAATATTTTGATACACTGACTTGACCAGAAAAATATTTGTCAGGATTGGGGTATTCGCCTTTAAAAGGCCTCTCGCCAAGACTAATATCAATCCAATTAGAAGAAATTGCATAGGGTTCAGACTCGCTCATAATCTCTTCTGATACTAATAACGGATTGTATTGCTCCTGGTAAGATGCTGGGAACATACCTGCTTCAATATAATTAATCTCAATCCATTCCGGATAAATTGGTAAAGGTTTTTCGTAGGCATAATTGTAGTATTGAGGTTCATTCCTCTGTAGTAAATACAAATCATTAAATTTGTCACTATTGAGATATGCAGAGCCGTTCATTCTTTTTTTATTATAATTTATTTGGTTTCTTACTTTTTTAAAAAGTTTACTGTACCACCTTTCTTTTTGTCCATGGGGTTCATATAATATTTCTGATTGATTGATATACGAATATAAGTGAGTATCATCTCGCCCGGATTTATCTTGCGATACTAAGTCTGCCTCACCCACTTTTTGGTTGCTAGTCCCACTAGTGGCGCTATTCACATTAATTATTTCCGAGGTATTTTCAGCTTCGGTTATTAATTCAGCACTCATGAGTCCGGGGGTAATCTTAGAACTATCTTCATCCTGATGGTTGGTCGTGTATAATTTTTCTTTGTATTTAAAAATTGAATTGGATCCCAATTCTAATCGAGCTTCATTAAAAGTAATCTCAAAACTTGTGGTATCTTCATGAGAATCTGATGATTGTACTCGATCATAAACAGGTGTTCCATTATTGTTAATATGTCTTTTAAAATTGGTGATTTCAGATTCTTTTAGTTTTGTTCGTATAAACAATACAGTACCTGGTGATGTTTTTGAGTTTAATATATCGTACCCTAAAATTGGTTTACCAATTAAAATTGCCAATTGGGTAGACTCATTAAATTCATCCAATACAATTTTTTTAACAGGCCATTCAAGTTTTTTTAGGGGAATTTTATTTTTAGGAGCTTTGACACCAAATAAACTGAGATAAATCCATTGTCTATCAGATTGCCAGGCTATTATATCATCGCTATTTATGGGTTCAGTATAATCTAGATTGACCATTACACCATTATCTTTAACGGTATAACTTAGGTTTATCAAGGACACACCAGTGCCAAGGCAGACAGACGTTGCTGTCAACCATTTTATAAATAAATGTTTTAAGTAGAGACTCCGCATGAGTTAGTCAACTTCGACTAGCGGTAATTTTAGGGAAATTTCAGATATTTGGCAATAGATAATCTAAAAAGGGGAAAGCGGCCCTTTTGTGCGGGGAGAACTACTAAATAAAAAGAGAGATTAATTGTTATTCTAGTTTCGGATTATTTCACAATTCACCTCGAAAATTAGCAAAATAGCAATCTTTTAGGTTTTTATATGACATAGAAATGAATTATGAAATTAATACACTACTAGCCAGTTTTAATTCGTAACCACATCCACAATATGTAATACATCAAAAAGATCAATTTCTCCATCGAAATTTACATCACTACGGTATATTTGATCTTCTTCCAGATCGATGAATCCCATAACATATTGTACACAAAGGATGACATCTGTAATGGTATAATTACCGTCTCCATTTACATCACCCATCAATAAGGTCGTGAGTTGATATAGCTCATGGGCGTTATGACAAACAAACCAGATTTCACCTTCCGGGCCAACCTTCAATCCCATAATCTGATTGCTGATCCCTGTTTCGATCCGGCCTAATTCAACAACCG
>JAPYRR010000061.1 GCA_029936885.1 Fidelibacterota bacterium
ATTCAAAGCCTTGGGTTTTTGCCATAGCAAGGCAGGTGGTGGAATCCAATCCACCTGAAAGAAGAATGACTGCTTTTTTATTCATGATAATTGGTGCGGAAATTACCCTTTTTTCTTTATGAATTAAATCTGTTCCACAGCCAATAAATAACAAACCCCGAGAGTAGCACCGGGATGGCTTCCATGAGGTAATGATTCGGTGTATAAATAAAAATGAACAGGGCAATGATTGTTGGAATAATCACTGTGATCCATGGAAAAATCAGTCCGCCGGAAACTTTGAAAGGACGAGGCAAATCGGGTTTTGAATAGCGTAATGAAATAAAAACAAAAAACCCGATAATGTAAAGTGGAATGCTAATCCAAGTTCCTATAACCAATAGATCTACAAAATTCATACCCATGGTCATGATGCTTAAAACAATTCCCTGCGTAATCAATGCCCCAAGCGGTGTACCATTTTTTTCGTCTATTGTTGAGATGGATTTGGGTAAATGACCATCATCAGAGATCGCTTTCAGTAAATGCGACATGAGCATCATTTCACCATTAATAAGTCCAAAGTTTGATGTTTGAGCCGCAATACTGAACCACCAGGCAAAAGCAGTTCCACCCAAAACAAGTGCCACCAGATTCAACTGCGCTTCATCCCATTGTGCCCAGTTTGGATCCACAGCTATCCCGATCATAAGCGGTATCACATAAGCGAAGACTGAAACTATTAAGGTGATAATGAGCGCTTTGGGATAGTTGGTTTCAATATCTTCTATTTCATCTGCTGCAGATGCCAGACCGTTGTAGCCAGAAAAATTCCATAATCCAAAGATCAAAGCAAAGACAATGGCTGTTTGCAGGTCTGTTTCCGGTGGTAGATGTAAAGTTGAATAGATTGAAAGATCAATCATACCCAAACCGTAATAAATAAAAATGATGATGGGAATGATCTGGAACCAATAAAGGATATTGAATAAGGGACCCACCAGATTCACTCCACGAATATTTAAAATAACAGAAAGCCAAATAACAGAAATTGTGAGTCCGTATGAAAAAATAAAGGGCGCATCCGGCCAAATAAAGATAACAAAATACTCGGCAAGGAGTGTTGGATAAAGTGCTGCATCAAACATCCAGGTAAGCCATTCCAGCCAGCCCAATTGGAATCCCCAATAGCGACCCCAGCTTTTTTTATACCACTGGTAAATCCCGCCTTCCATGGGGATGGAACTCACCAATTCTCCATTTTGCAAGATACCGGGAATTCCCCAAAACACAGCCATAAAAAGTAAGCCGAATATGGCAAGTGTAGGACCCGATTGAACAACCACTTCCTCAATGCCATAGGGTCCGCCGCAATAAATAACAAACATTGCGGACACGGTTGTCCAAAACCGCATTTTTGATTTTTTGGGTCTTCTGATCATATTTCTTTGATGGAAATGTAAGCTATTTCTTGCGGCTATGTTTAGTATTGATTTCCATCCAATCAATCATTTATTCTACCAGTACTCTAAAACTTTAACACATGAACACATCAACACTTTATAGATTCATCCTGGTTGCTACATTTATAAAATAACAGGTATATTTCACTGCACCTTATTGGTGAATTATGATAGAAAATCCATTAGAATCCTTTGCAAAACCCTGTTCGTGAAGAAAAAAGGGTGAAAATTTTCCTGATTAAGGCGAAAATTGAAGTCAATAATGGTATTATGGACAAAATTTCCAACGAAAGGCAGGGATATTTTGGATTTTTTAATTTATGAATCAGGTTTTACAAAGGATTCCATTAACAAACCTTTGGTTTTACGATTCTCTGGCGCCTCATTCCGAAATGGCCTGCAGGCTCGAATCATCTATTCCCTGGAATCCCCCACTTTAATTTTTTTATATGCGGAAAATTCCGCAACTTTTCCCATATTCAAACCAATTACGTATTTTGGGACCTAAATTATCTTCACAAAATCAAAATTTAAAATGGAGTACTAATGAGTTTTTCAAGAGAGAAATCACAGCCGATCTTTGATCGAGCATTAAATGTATTAGAAAAGGGAGTCAGTTCCAATTTCCGTTATCTTGGTGATAATGAAACACCCGTAATCGCAAAAGGGAAAGGCGCCCGTATTTGGGATGCAGATGGAAATGAATTTATTGATTATCGTCTCGGCTGGGGGCCAATCAACTTGGGGCATGCTGATGATCGCATCAACAAAGCTGTCGCAGAAGCTATCCAATATGGAACCACTTTTGCTGCAACCACACCCTTAGAAGTTGAAACCGCCGAATTGGTGAAAAAAATGGTGCCGGACATGGAAAAGCTACGGTTTACCAATACGGGTACGGAAGCAACCATGCATGCCTTGCGGACAGCTCGGGGTTTTACCAATAAAGAAAAATTCATCAAATTTGAAGGTCAATATCATGGTGCCCACGATTATGTTTTATACAGCACTGCATCTACACCGATCAGTGCCATGGAAGATCGAAAATCGCACATTCCTATTCAGGTTGGTATCGGGATTCCTGATCGAATAAGAGATTATGTTTATTGTTTACCTTTCAACGATTTTGATGCAGTTGAACAATGTGTCAAGGATCACCATGGAGAAATTGCATCCATTATGGTAGAACCTTGTTTAGGGAATATCGCAGGCATCGAACCGCAAGATGGGTTTTTAGCGCACCTGAAAAAATTGTGCGATGAGTATAATATGGTTCTGATTTTTGATGAAGTGAAAACGGGTTTCAGATTATCCAATGGTGGAGCTAGAGAAACCTACGGTGTGATTCCCCATATTTCTACCTATGCAAAGAGTCTCGGAAACGGATTTCCTGTGGCCGCATTTGGAGGGTCTGCAGAAGTGATGGAAGTTGTGGGTGGAGGCAGTGTAACCCATGCCGGAACCTTTGGGGCGAATACAGTAAGTATGGCTGCAGCAAAAGCCGTCTTAACAATTTTGGATGAATCACCTGTTTTAGAAAACCTTGCAATACGAGGATTGAGATTAAAAAATGGTTTGGATAAAATTCTCACAGATGCAGGATTGCCTCACCAAATGTCGGGACACTCAAATCTCCAGGGATTCTTGTTAACAGAAAAGGAAGTCAAGGAAGTGCGTGATTTGGTTCACCATGATGACGAACTATATGAAACCATCATGAGCAATATGTATGATCGCGGAGTTTGGATAGAAGATGATGCCCGAGAACCCTGGTTTTTATGTGAAGCTCACACGGAAGAAATCATCGACGAAACATTGAACAAATTCGAAGAATCTGTGAAAGAAGCCATTGCCTAATAAAATGAAAACTGACGTTTTCTGGACTGATACTTTTCAGCCCAAAGACCCCATTCAAGTTGCTGAAAATTTACCCTTATCTGTTGATGTGGCTATTGTTGGGAGTGGATATACCGGACTGAATTGCGCCCGCGTTTTGACAAAAGCAGGAAAGCGTGTTGTTGTTCTGGAAAAAAATACCATCGGCTGGGGCGCTAGTTCCCGAAATGGCGGAATGGCAACACCGGGATTGAAACAGGATATTTCCAAAATCAAAAAAACTTATGGGATGGATTTAGCCCGAGAATTTTGGAAATCATCTGTGGATGCCATTGACCTTCTGGAATCAATTATTCATGAAGAAAATATTGACTGTGATTGGAAAAGAAATGGACACTGTTCCTTGGCTTATAAACAATCTCATTTTGATCAATTTCCAGAATATGCAGATTGGCTTAAAAAAGAAATGGGTCATGAAAAAACAATCATACCCAAAGAAAAATTAAAAAGTGAAATTGGCACTACTGCTTATTTTGGCGGTTTGGCCGATGAAACAAGTGGCGGGCTTAATCCGGCGAAATATGTCCATGGTTTGGCAAAAGCAGTTGCTGCCCATGGTGCTATTTTATGTGAAAATTCGCAGGTCAATTCTATCAAAAACGAGCCCAATGGATTTGAAGTTATGACAAGCCAAGGTAGCATAAAGGCAAAGGAAGTTGTCATTGCTACAAATGGTTATACCGATATGTTGATTCCAAAATTGAAACCAAAGGTATTCCCTGTGGGTAGTTATATTATTGTGAGTGAGCCACTCCCAAAAGATTTACAAAATAAGTTGAGCCCGAAAGGCCGTATGTTTTATGATTCAAAAAATTTCCTTAATTATTTTCGGCTTACGCCGGATGGCCGCATGCTTTGGGGCGGGCGAAATGATTTAAGCACAGATTTAGATTTAAATGAAAGTGCCTCCATTTTAACGAAACAGGTTTGCTCCATTTTTCCGGAATTGAATGACGTTAAATTCCCACATTCCTGGACAGGAAAACTTGGGATTACTTTTGATTTGATGCCGCATATTGGTCAGATTAATGGGATTCATTATGCTTTGGGATATGGCGGACATGGTTTATCAATCGCCACTTATCTTGGAACAGAATTAGGCTTGCTTTTGACAGGACAAAAAGATCGTAGCCCGTATGAGGAAATTTCACATCAAACAATGTTCTTCTACAAAAAAGAGCCATGGTTTCTCCCCTTTGCTGCAAAATATTTTCGGTTTTTAGATTGGATTTCCTAGTCTGGACTAATTAACATAATGAAAATATTTAACGTAAGAACTGGAATAAATTAAGGATAGTAGAATTAGGGCAGTAAGTTATTATTTAAAACGTAATTATGTAATTAAACCCAATTACGTTTTACATATTTACGTTTTATCTTTGGTAAAAACACCGAATATAGGATCAATTAAAAACTTGATTTTGAAGTTGAAGAATTAGGTAAGATAACCCATGCATGAAATCGCAACAATAGATTATATAATAATCGCATTATACTTGGCGGGGATGATCGGCGTTGGACTTTGGTTTGCAAAGAAACATACCGATTTTGAAGATTTCTTCCTCGCAGGTCGATCCCTGACAACACCACTTTTAATCACAACTCTCATATCCACCTATTATGGAATTGATGTTTTATTTGGTGATTCTCAATTAGGGTTTACGAATGGCGTTGTTGCTTGGTTTGCTTATGCTCGTCCTACATACGCATTCTTTCTGATTGCTGCATTTTTATTGGCGCGCAGATTAAAAGAAGAAAATTTTAAGACTCTCCCTGATATTTTGGATAAATATTATGGAAAGAAAACTCGGTATGTTGGGGCGGTTACATCCTTTATTTATTCACTTCCCGCATTGTCTCTTTATGGGTTTGGCATGTTGGGTGAAGTGATTCTCGGTTGGGAGCCAATTTTAGGAATGTTGGTTTTGGGTGGAATTGCTTTAATCTATACTCTCACCGGTGGATTTTGGGCGGTTGCTCTCACGGATTCGATCCAGTTTGTCCTTATGTGTGTGGTCTTGGCTATGGCTTTTCCCTTTGCCATGAAGTTGATTGGCGGGTTTGATACAATGGTCGAAGTGTTGGAGCCTAGTTATTTTGATACCATGGGCGATTTGTCCATTTGGCTCATCATTATTTATGCTTCCACAGGTTTATCTATTTTAGTGGAACCCACATTTTATCAGCGGATTTTTGCAGCAAAATCTTACAAGAATGTGAGAAATGCTTTAGTAATTGGGATTTTTATTTGGGGCTCTTACGATTGGATAATAACTATCTTGGCTATGGCTGCGAAGGTGGCGGTTATCCAAGGAACACTGCCTTTCGATGTTGCACCCGATGCTGCTTTACTCACAGTAATGGTGGCGGCACTTCCAGCAGGCGCTCTCGGATTATTTATGGCGGGCGTATTATCCACAGAAATGTCCACTTTGGATTCTTATTGTTTGGTGGCGGGTGGAAATGTGGCTTATGATATTTATAAACCGGCTTTTAAACCCGATGCCACTGATCAGGAATTAATCAAAACAACGCGACATGGCATATTATTATCTTGGGTCTTGGGATTTGCCATGGCCATTTCATTCGATCAAATGCTGGGGCTTTGGGTTTTTATGGCGTCGATTTTAATTTCGAGTGTGATGGCGCCAATTTTGTTGGGGATGTATGTGCCTAGTTTTCGAAAGCCACTTGCGGGTTTTTTGAGCGCAGGCCTAGGTTTGGTTTCAACTGTCATTCTGAATATTTATATTATGACACAAGGTGTGTACAGTGCCGAAGAGGAAACATTTATTATTCAATGGTTTGGAATCGATTTTATGCAGGAATTTATAATGTATATTACCGTTCCAATTTCACTGATTTCATTTTTTGTAGGTGTTGTTTTTGACAAAGGAGAGCCATCATGAATAATTGGGAAATATTTACCTGGATCACTGTTTTTATTCTGGGATTTGGTTCGGTTGCAGTATTTATATTTTTCGTAAAAGACATAAAAGAAATCTTGAAAAAATTTAATAAGAAGTAATTGTTTTAGAAAATTCAAAAGTAATCGAATTTATGTAATAAAGGATAATAAAAATGATCAATAGAAGAATCAAAACATTAAGTAATTACGTTTTACATATTTACGTTTTATCTTCTTAAATAATCCCAATTTTAAATTGACTCTTTTTCAATATTAATTAACAAATAGACGCAATGAGGTAAATATGAACACTCAAAATTATATTAACAATACCTGGTGTGATGCAGAATCGGGCAAAACGTTCGATGTGGAAAATCCATTCACGGAAGAAGTGATTGCAAAAGTTCCAGCCAGTGATGAAGCCGATATAAATAATGCAGTTGCGGCAGCAAAAACAGCATTCGGGGATTGGCGACAATTAACCGCAGGCGAGCGAAAAGATTATATGCGCACCATGGCCGACAAATCCCGGGAACATGCAGAAGAAATTGCAAAAACGATATCCTCGGAGATGGGAAAACCATTTGGTGATGCAGTAAGCGAAATAGAAGATGTGGCGGAATATTTAGAATATTATGCTGAAATGGCACGAGATCACGTGGGGAGAATTGTTGCTCCAGTGGTGCAAAAATCTATGTCATTGGTTCGATATGAACCCTACGGTGTGGTGGGCTGTATTATTCCCTGGAATTACCCATTATCGCTCATGGGTTGGAAATTGGCACCGGCTCTAGCGGCTGGAAATACAATCGTTATGAAACCATCGGAAGTTTCTTCGCTGTCCATTTTGCATTGGATCGAATTGGTTGGCGGTGATATGCCTCCTGGCGTTATGAATGTGGTGACAGGTTTGGGTGGAGAGGCAGGTGAAGCATTGGTAAAGCATCCCGATGTCCCTATTCTTACATTTACCGGTTCAGTCCAAACGGGAAAAAGGATTGCGCGATTGGCTGCGGATCATTTGAAAAAAGTATCTTTGGAATTAGGCGGAAAAGATCCGGTTATTGTCTGTGATGATGCAGATATAGAAGTGGCCGCAAAAGGGTCAGCCTGGGGCGGTTTTTTAAATGCAGGACAGGTTTGTACCTCCGTTGAACGGGTTTATGTTTTTGATTCAATCGCTGACAAATTCATAGAAGCACTTGTGGAAGAAGCTAAAAAAGTAAGGCTTGGCGATCCGTTTGATAAAGGGACAGATGTAGGTCCCATGTCATCCAAAATGCAGTTTTCCAAGACGATTAATAAAGTGGATCTTGCGAAAAAAGAAGGGGCCCGAGTATTGACCGGTGGGAAAAAATCGGATCAATTTGAAAAAGGATATTTTTATGAACCCACCGTTTTTGACCAAGTTACATCCAACATGGAAATTATTATGGAGGAAGCGTTCAGTCCTGTAATTCCTGTTCAACGCATCAAATCTTTGGATGAAGCAATTGCCATGTCCAACTCAACTAGATACGGTTTGGGTTGCACAATTTTCACCCGGGATATTGAGCGAGCTTTGACCGCCGCCGATAATATTCAGGCAGGGACATTTTGTATAAATAGTCCACTTATGGAAAATATGGCTGCTCCTTTTGGAGGCATGAAGCAATCAGGAATTGGTCGGGAACATGGCATAGAGGCACTGGAAGAGTTCCGAGAAGCGAAACATATCTTTATTGATTATGATCATTCAAACAAGGATTGGTGGTTTGGTAATAATGGGGATTAGAAATTAGTCTTCGCCGATATCCTCGTTCCAAATATCCGGATTCTCCTGAATGTATTTTGCAAGCATGGTAATACATATTTCAGAATTTAGATCAATAATTTCAACACCGGATTCTTTTAACCAATCAACCCCACCGGGAAAATTGACCGTTTCACCCACAACGACCGTTTTTATCTTGAATTGTCGGATCAACCCGCTGCAATACCAGCAGGGCGCCAGTGTTGTAACCATAACAATATTGGCATAGGATCTTTGTCGCCCTGCATTTCGGAAGGCATCCGTTTCTCCGTGAAGGGATGGATCATTTTTCTGCACTCGCCTGTTTCGACCTTTTCCGAGCAAAGTTCCGTCTTTCAGAAAAAGAGCAGCGCCAATGGGAATTCCTCCCTCATCCAGTCCTTTTTGGGCTTCTTGGATGGCCACATCTAACATTTGTTTGTATTGATGAGATTTTGATGATTTCATTTCTATTGTATGTTTAACTTTCGACAAATTCTTTGGAAGTTAGACTATATTCAAAGCACAGAAAAGGGGCAATGATTTCACACCTTGGCTTCCCGCAAAAAATGATTAAAATAAAATGATCAATTTGGATTTAAAAAAAGGTTTTCATGACAGAAACTAAAACATCATTGTTATATAGTATTGATGATAATCCTCCTATAGTAGAAACAATCATTCTCGGGTTTCAACATTATTTAACTATGTTCGGTTCTACGGTTGCCATTCCCCTGTTATTGGCGCCAGCATTAGGAATTGAAGATCCCGTTCAAAAAGGATGGCTCA
>JAPYRR010000062.1 GCA_029936885.1 Fidelibacterota bacterium
ATTATTAATTTGCACCGATATGTGGTTTCCCCAAAAAGCCCGGGATTATGGTCAGGATGGCGTACAGATCTTATTGATTCCCAGGTCAACACCAGCCGGAACAACGGATAAATGGCTTGCCTGCGCCCGGACCAATGCAGTGATTTCCGGCGCTTTTTGCTTGTCATCCAATTGGGGCGGCACATCTCCGGAAAGGGGAAAATTTGCAGGCAAGGGCTGGATCATTGAACCTGAAGTTGGGACTGTTCTGGGTGTTACATCTCCCGATGAGCCGTTACTGACACTGAATATTGATCTTGAAAAGGCAGATGCAGCAAAATCTACATATCCCAGGTATGTCCGTGATTAGTGTGCAATTAACTTCTAAACCATTGCCAAGGAATCATAATTTTAAACCACAATCCTGCACTGTAGTAACGCAGGGAAGCTTTGTATTTCCCCTATGACCGAGGAACAATAAGGGAGGATTAATAATGGAGTCAAACATGAAGAACATTTTAGCACGAGGCGGGATTGAATTTTTAGCAGTATTGCTGGGGATTACCATCTCTCTTTGGGTGGATGAAATGCGAGTAAATTCAAACGAAGAAAAACAGTTTCGCAATGATCTAATGGCTATCCACAATGAACTTGAGAGCGATTTAGAGACGATGGTCGCTGCCCTGGCATTTAACCAAGATATGGTAATAAAAGTTGATCATTTATTAACCATAATGGAGACTTCGAAAATTGACGTCAATGCATTGGATACAATTTCATTTTTCAATGTTTCCCTTCAAAATCGATCATTCTTCGGTAAAAAATCTGCATATCTGGCATCGAAATCTTCTGGGCATTTTAATCGAAATAGTCATCATAGAATTGTTAGAGAATTAACTAAATTGTATGATCAGACCTATTCAAGGATGGAAACCAATAATAAATTAATTGATGATATGATGTTTAGGGATGATAAGTATACATATTATCTCGGGCATATATTGAGAGGAAATATATATGATAAAGATGATTTTTATCGATCGATTAATAGTTCAGAATTTTATAATTGGGTAGTATCCACCAAAAATAACTTTGTTCATTTAATGGGCGTAATGGAACTTACCAAAACCCAAATGGTCAAAGTAGAATCCAAGCTAAAAAAAGTGATTGATGACTAATGAAAAGAAACAAAGCATCATTCAGCATTGAATTAAAAGAGGACAGTTTAAAAAATCAAAGAATTACAAATCATTCATCTAACAATTGACAGAGTAATACATAAAGGATAAATATATTGAAAATACTGGTTTTAGGCTGTGGAATGCAGGGCAGGGCCGTGATCTATGATTTGCTCAAAAGTGATTTAATTACAGAAATTGTGGGCGCAGACATGGTAGAACCCACATTAGATCCGGACATTTTTTCACATTTGGATAAATTTTCTTTTGTAAAAATAGATGGCAACGACCGGGCTGATTTATCAGAAAAAATGGACTGCGATGCTGATATTATCGTAGATATGCTGCCTCGGGAATTGATACGAACCGTGACAGAATTAGCCGTAGAAATTGGGACCCATTTGGTCAATGCAAATTATGCAAAAGGGTTGGACGATCTTCACGATAAAGCCCTGGCAAAAGGAATTTCCATTATGCCTGAAATGGGATTTGATCCGGGGATTGATTTAGTCATAGCCGGTGAAGCAGCACGACAGTTTGATGAAATTCACGAATTGCACAGTTATGGCGGAGGACTTCCGGAAGCGGCGGCCATTGATAATCCCCTTAAATATAAAATTACCTGGACCTTCGCCGGTGTTTTAGATTCAACCAACCAGGATACCCGGATGATGAAGGATGGAGAAGAAATCCATATGTCAGCCCAAGATATTTATGGAGAAAAAAATATTCACACGGTTGATATTCCCGGTGTAGGAGAATTGGATGCCATTTATAACCGAGATGCCATGGTATTCGCTGAAAAATTTGGTATTGAAAAAACAGTTAAATCAACGGGCCGCTACACCCTGCGCTGGTCCGGATTTGCGCCCATTATTCATACATGGATGAAATTTGGTATGCTCTCAAAAGAACCCCTAGACTGGCTACCTGATAATATGTCTCCCCAGGATTATTTATGCAAATTGTTGGAGCCCCAATTACAATTGGGTGAACAGGAACGGGACGTGTGTATTCTGCGGGTGGATGTGAAAGGTATACGGAATGGCAATCAGGAACGACAACTCTATCACGTCATTGATTACCGGGATCTTGAAACTGGATTTACAGCCATGAATCGTACTGTGGGCTTCCCCGCAAGTATTGTAGCCCAAATGATTTTAAAAGGCGAAATAAAAGAAAAAGGACTTCTGTCACCCATTCATCATACGCCTTATGATTCCTTTATAAAAGAATTGGGAAAACGGGGAATAAAGGTCATAAAAAATACCAATTAATTGATCCCTAATTTTTCGGCTGTCAAATCCAAGCACAGCCGTGCTTTTTCTATCAACTCATCAATTTCGTCATGAGACATGACCAAGGGAGGTGAAATGATCATTTTATTGCCTACGGCTCTCATGATGAGTCCATTGTTGAAGCAGAAATCCCGACAAATTGTACCCACACCCAACTCATCAGGAAATGCTTCCTGTGTATCTTTATTTTTAACGAGTTCAATGGCAGCAAACATACCCATACCGCGGGCCTCACCAACAAGAGGGTGATTCTCTAAGTCTTTCCAAAGTTTCTGTAAATAGGGACCAGTTTTATTAGCGACATTTTCAATTATTTTTTCATCTTTAAGTATGCGAATATTTTCAATGGCTACTGCGCAGGCTGCCGGATGCCCCGAATAAGTGAAGCCATGATTAAAATCACTCCCCTTATTGATGATTGTTTCTGCCACACGATCGCCAACCATGAGTCCACCAATGGGTAAATAGCCAGATGACAACCCTTTCGCTATAGGCATGAGGTCTGCTTCAATTCCAAAAACAGTAGATCCAAACCACTCACCCATTCTTCCAAATCCACAAATGACTTCATCCGCAATTAGCAGTATCCCATATTTATTACAGATTCTCTGAATTTCCGGCCAATAAGTTGCCGGGGGAATAATAACACCACCGGCACCCTGTACAGGTTCTCCAATAAAGGCAGCCACTCGATCTATACCAATCTCTTTAATTCGAGTTTCTAATGCTTGGGCGGTTTTTAATCCAAATTCTTCAGGATCCATATTGCCACCTTCTTTATACCAATAAGGTTGAGAAATATGTTCAATATCATGAAGGATTCCACCCTGGGCATGCATCCCTTTCATTCCCCCAAGGCTTGATCCAGCTACAGTGCTTCCATGATATGCATTTTCACGGCTAATAATTACAGTTTTTTCCGGTTTCCCTTCTAGTGACCAAAAATGACGTACCATTCGAACCATTGTATCATTGGCTTCAGAACCGGAATTCGTAAAAAACACATGATTAAATTGAGGAGGAGAAATATCAACCAATACTTTGGATAATTCAATTGCAGGTGGGTGTGTTGTCTGGAAAAAATTATTATAATAAGGTAATTCCCGCATTTGATTTGTAGCTGCATCCACCAACTCTTGTCGTCCATACCCAATATTTACGCACCAAAGCCCAGCCATTCCATCTAATATCTTGTCCCCATCCGAATCCCAAAGATAAACACCATCGGCCTTTGTTATTACACGGGTTCCCTTTTCCATTAAAGCTTTATGGTCTGTAAATGGATGTATATGGTGTAGTCCATCGATTTCTTGTAACTGCTGTGTATTATAGGTTGTCATTCTATCTCCTTCTAAATGTTTTCTAATTTATGAGTTAAACATGCATCGCCAAAATTTTTAAAAATTGATTTATAAAATGGATTTTCCATCACTTTCCATTCCGGGTGCCACTGAACTCCCAATGCAAAAGATGTGGAACCAGAGACAGAGAATGCTTCAACTAACCCATCAGGCGCAGTACCTTCAATCTTTAATCCCAGCCCCAGTTGACTTACTCCCTGCCAATGGACAGAATTTACCATCTGTTCTTTTTCATCAGAAATTTGACCTAAAATTCCATGGGGTGCTATATTAACTTTATGGGCAAAATCGTATTGCCCATTCAAATCCTTAGATGAATCCTCGCGATGATCAGTCATACCATTTACTTCATGGACTTTTTGGTGAAGAGATCCTCCGTATGCCACATTCATTTCCTGAAACCCTCTACATATTGCAAGTATAGGAATACCAGCATCTACGGCTTCAGGAATTAAAGGCAAAATTGTTTCATCCCTATTTGAATCATGTTTTGTGCCAGAATCACTGGGTTGCCCGTCGTAATTATGTGGTTCAATATTTGAATAACTTCCAGTGAAAAGAAGGCCATCAACTATTTCAAAAAGATTTTGCCGGTCGAGCATATTTCCTAATGAAGGGATTAATAAAGGAAACCCATTAAATACATCTGATATTGCAGTAATATATTTATGACCTGTTTGGTGGTAATTGTGAGCACCTTGTTTTTCAAAACAAGTTGAAATTCCAATTATTGGTTTTGACATATTCCATCCCATTTGTTTTTCACTCAATCCTTGCTGAAAACCCTATGATTTGTTAGTCTTCGCATTGTCAAAGCACGATAATTTAAATTAAAGAACAATTCCATGGCTAATATAAAACTAGATAATTATAAACAGTTTTTAAAGAGATTTTCTGACTTAAAAGGAATTGATCTTTTGATTTCCGATATGAGTGGTGTTTTGAGGGGGAAACGAATCCAGTCAAGTGCATTGGAAAAAGTATTTAAGGATGGGATTTATCTTCCAGCATCAGTTTTTGCAGGCGATATTACTGGAAATACTGTGGAAGAAACAGGGTTAGGCGTTTTTCAGGGAGATTCGGATCGAATCTGTAAACCCATACCGAGAACCTTATCCAAATCTCCATGGTATAATAAATCTATGGCACAGGTTTTATTAACTATGTATGAACAGGATGGTACGCCTTTTTTTGCTGATCCTCGTCAATTACTGGAAAAAGTTTATTCCAAGTTTCAAGAATTAGGATTTACCCCAGTGGTAGCAGTGGAATTAGAATTTTACTTGATAGATAATCGACGGGATAAAAATAAAAAGCCTCAACCTCCTATTTCTCCTGCAACAGGTAAACGGGATCATAATACTCAACTTTATTCAATTGATGACCTGGATGATTATGGAGAATTTTTGAATGCCGTAGCAACCTATGCGAAATCGCAGGGAATTCCAGCTGATACAGCCTTGTCTGAATATGCGCCGGGTCAATTTGAAATAAATTTAAAACATGAGCCAAACCCAATTTCAGCATGTGATAATGGTGTTTTGCTCAAAAGATTAGTTAAGGGCGTGGCAAAAAAGATGGGAATGACAGCAACATTCATGGCCAAGCCCTATGGACAGCAAGCCGGAAGTGGAATGCATATTCATTGCAGTCTCATGGATGGGGAAAAGAATGTTTTTTCTGATCCTAAGGATTCAATCGGATCCTCAGTTCTTTATCACGCTGTTGGTGGTTTAGCCGAAATTATGAAAGAAAGTATGGCAATATTTTGTCCCAATCCCAATTCTTACAGACGATTCCAGCCTGATCTTTATGTACCCATGGCGCCTACTTGGGGGATAGATAACCGTACTGTTGCTCTCCGAATACCAACAAGTCCTGAAATAGCAAAAAGGATAGAACATCGCGTTTCGGGTGCAGACGCCAATCCATATCTGGTTATGGCTTCATTATTAGCCGGCATTCACCATGGGATCACAAACAAAATTGATCCACCAAAAATATCGACGGGTGATGCAATCGCAAAACATTCACCCTCCTTGCCCATGACCTGGGTAGAAAGTTTAAATGCCTTTTCAAAAAGTAAAATTTTAAAAGAGTATTTTGGGAAGGAATTTTGTCATGTTTATTACGAGACAAAAAATAAGGAAATGCAAAAATTTGATAGCAATGTCACCCCGCTTGAATTGGATTGGTATCTAAGAACTGTTTGAACAGAAAAAACGATGGGACGCCAAGGTTTTACTTTTTGTTTATTTTATCTAAATAATATTGATCAAAAGCGGCGAGTAAACTTTCCTGGCCCGAATAAGGTGCTGGCGAATATTTTTTAGACTGGATCCCCAATTGAGATAATTCAGATATGTACCAATCTTGTTTATTGGTCATATCCCAAAAATCCACTGCATCTTTTGTGTTATACTTCCCGGATGCAATAACGTCTTTTGCAAATAACCATGAGCAGGTAACCTTGCATTTGTCCACGCCATCGGGCCAAACTGTATGATACATAACATATTCAGGATGGAGACTCAAAAGCATATTGGGAGCAATGGCATAATAGTAAACCCGGTTTAAGTTTTCGTCTTTCACACCATTTAAAGGTGGGCAGCATAATTCACCACTAGTGGTGATGCTATCCTTGTCATCATTAAAATCCATGTAGCCCCCAAGGAAAGGACCTTCATGAAGATCATTCCGACCACCCATGTAATTGTGAATGGCAGCCAGTTCAGGATGTAGAATGGGGCAATGGTAACATTCGCAGAAATTCTGGATCACCAGTTTCCAGTTGCCTTTAACGTGATATTCTTTTGTTTCCATCACGATTAAATCAGAAATATTCCATGGACTAAAACGATCTTTTAAAGGGGCGAAGACAGATTCGAAATCTTTCGGCTCATCGGATAAATTGATAAAAATAAATCCTTCCCATTCTGCCAGAGCTATGGAATGAAGTGGGTAATCTTTTTTATTAAACCCGTCTACTGCATCCATGTGGGGAGCACCAATTAGTTTGCCCTTTAAATCGTAAGTCCAGCCGTGGTATCCACATTGGATAGATTTCGAAAATTGGCCGGTTTCATTTTTACAAATGCGAGTTCCACGATGTCTGCATACATTGAAGTGGGCTTTCAAATTGCCATTATCGTCACGTATAACAATCACACTTTCCGTGTCAATATTGATGACTTTGTATTGGCCATTTTCTGCCAAGTCCAAAGATCGACCGGCGCAGATCCAATTATTCAAAAAAAGATTTTCATACTCTTTTTGGAGAATCTCCGGATTTACATAATAATCCCGACCCAAAGTGTGTGCGCCTTTAGGCAAGGTTTCAGCTGTTTTTTTGAAGGCCATTTTTTATGCCCCCGATCCTGCACTGTCGTTAAGGCAGGAAAGCTTTGTGTTATTTCTATTACAGGTAATAATGTCAGGGTTGACAGAAAAAGTCAAAGAGTCTTCTCTCCTGTCATAGGGGAGGATTCCATGCCTGCAGGCAGGCTGGAAAGTGGGGTCAAGTATAGCGGAAATTATAAAACTCAATTGAATCACTTCAAAATTTCTCGTGCAGCATTAAATCCATTCGCACCATGGAGTCCTCCGCCGGGATGGGTTCCCGGTCCGCAAAGATATAGGTTTTCTATAGGTGTTTTATATTGGGCAGAACTTATGGTTGGACGCATAAACATGAATTGATCCAATGTCATTTCACCATGATTCAAATTCCCTTCAGTCAATCCGAATTGATTTTCTAAATCAACAGGTGATAAAACTAGAGCGGTTTTCACTATCGATGAAAAATTTGGGATGTGATTTTCAAGGACTCTTATGACATTATTTTTTAATTGAGTTTTTAATTCGTCAGACCATTGTTGGTCTCTAAGGGAGTAAGGAGAATATTGAACCGTAGCAGATAAAACATGTTGGCCATCCGGTGCAAAGTCAGAATTAATTATTGATGGAATTGTGAATTCCACATATGGGTTTTCTGCGATTCGTCCATATTTCACAGCATCGGATGCTCGTTCTAAATATTCGATGGATGGTGATATAGAAAAAACCGTTCCCATTTGATCAGCCGTAATACCCTTAATTGAAGGAAGCTCATTTAGGGCAAAGTGAACTCGGGCGACACTACCGCGATATCGGACATTATTAAGTTGGGTATTAAAATTCGGATTGAGATTCGACGGACCCACCAGATTAATAAATGTGTTATTAGGATCTAATCCTGAAACGACTTTTTTGGCTTCTATTGATTCGCCATCCTGCAAGGTTACACCGCTGCAAATTCCATTTTCAACATTAATGGTGCTGACTTTTGCATGGGTGCGAATTTCAACATTGGCAGATTCAGCAGAAGATCTCAAAGCATTTGCTAAATTACCACTACCGCCTTTTACGAATTGTGCATGATGAAACACACCATCACTATGGACGTGTTGATGTAAAAGATTATATCCCGTTCCTGCGGAAAAAGGGCCGAAAGATAAATGGTGAATCCCTGCGGTAGAAATAGCACCACGAAGCAATTCATTCTCAAACCATTCGTCCATGAGTTCCAGCATCATCATGGGAACCACCCGCATTAAATCTACCAATCCACGGGAGCCATGTTTCGTCAGCGGCCCGAGCATAGATCGCATACCCAATAGATCTTTTAGCCCAACATTGGGAAGGCTGGGCGGCGTTAATGCATAAAGTTTTTCTAAAAAATGGGTCAGTTTTTTGATGTATTCAGTGAAATCTATCCAACGAGCAGCATCTTTTTCTGAATGGTTCGCTATGGATGCTGCAGTCAATTTTGGATCGCGGTGAAATAAAATATGCTTCCCGTTTTCGCCTAGGGCAATCCGCACCACTTCAGGTTGGATTAATGCTAACCCATTCGCTTCCAGAGTTAAATCTTTCATAACACGTGGATCAATCCATTTTACTGTATCATTGATCATATT
>JAPYRR010000007.1 GCA_029936885.1 Fidelibacterota bacterium
ATTATTATCTCGATAAATAATGAATTCAACAGCATTTGGAGTTTTCTTCCAGTTACAATTCGCTCCGTTCTCCATATTTTTTACACTAACTTGGACTTGATCCAAGTTTGGATTCAATGTTGGATTAACATCAGAAATATTGGCCCCGCTGACAGCAAAATTCTTGGTGGCCCCATAACCGCCTTCACCATAAATATTCATGGTGTAATTACCATCAGGAATATTTCTTAATTTGAATTTTCCGCTATTTGCGGTTTCCAGTTCCACAACCTTGTTCTTATCCAAATCGTAGAGTACGATCCGGACAGGGCCAATTTTTTTACCTGCTTCGTTGAAAGTTCGCCCAGAAACGGTTACACCCTCTCCATAAACTATCGCACAAAAAAAGAATAAAATTATGGGGGGAGTTACCCGGTATTTTGATTTTAATTTGATGTTCATCCCCTTTAATATCCTCGGTTAGGTTATACGCCTTTATAATAGCGGGTTAGTTTAACAGCATTCAACTCGAAAATTAAATATTCAAACAATAATAGTAAATACCTTTATCTCTATTCCTTCTCTATTTCTAACACAGCAAATTCCTGCCAAAATTGAATAGAATCAGCCCATTCTTTCGAGGTGAAGTTAGCTTTTGTTCCACCTGGTTTCTCTAATTGATTTCGCATCATAGTCACTGGCCCCATTGGGATCTTTTTTATTCCTTTAGGGATAGCGTGGATACTGATTAATTCCCAATCGTCATTAGTTGAATTTTCGTTATTCTCCATTAAGACGTCATGCCTATATAGGATTAAATCTAATGCAACAGTTTTCGATGGGACTCCATTCAGTACACGAGTTTGGATATAGAGATCTTCATCCACCCTTCGTTGAACTAATTTAGAAGTTAATTTCGAATGTTTATCCAATTTTATGAAGGGGCAAGCGAATTTTATAGCAAATGACTTCTCAGCATGAACAATTCGGACTCCATCTCTATATCCTTCTGAAAAATTACCCTTTTCCATTTGTGAAAGAGCATGAGCAGCGATCGATTCAAATCCCACAGTCTCAGAATAAGTTTTTCCTGAACCTTTTACCTGACGACGAACAAAATTATTCACTCCAACTATCATCATTCCTCACATAATTTATTAGAAATAAAAGAAATCGACCTATTATGCCCTAACCGTGTACCATTCCATTCCCCATCCAATTGATACAATTCACCATTCCTGATTTTAACATCCTGTGGATCATTTTCATATTTATTAAAAGCATTGTCCCGCTCATGAACAGTTTTCCATTGAATTAGTTTTGTATTTTGATTTGGTGAATATATTTCTTTTGTAAAATCACATAATTTCTGGGTTCTAGATATACCAGCCATAGGTGCTGCAATTACATGAATTGTTAATTTTAGTTCTTCTTCCCATTTTTCTGATAGAATTGCGGAAATTAAGCCTCCATAACTATGTCCTATTACCCATAATGAATCATAATCCGTTTTTGTGGAAAAGGAAATCAAGCTATCTAATAGTTGGTTCGCGCCGCTTTCAGGGCACTGATCCCATTTCCATCTATACCAATAGAAAGGAACAGATTTACAAGTTAAATCAAGAATGGGTTGTACCCATTCTTTTCCCCGGGACCCGTATCCATGAACGAATATAATCGCAAATGATGAATCCAGACTAGAACCATATTCAATTTTATGGAAGCCCATTTCACGGTTTATTAGTAATTTTCCTGCAACATCAATGTCAACATCTGTTAAGTTATTTAACGCAATGGGCGAAGAATGAGTTGATCTACATCCAATTTCAAATAATAAAATAATTATCCATGTTGATTTTTTCATGATAAAATTTACATTCTGTTTGAGAACCAATTAAGTCACATTTAACTTTAAGAATGATATTTCCAATTTGGATTCCCTTTCATAACGAATGGTGGACATTTTCTACATTCCTTTTTATAATTCTCGGATTTGTAGGGTTTAGTGATCTCTCACTCAAAAAAGGATGGATTTCTCCAGAAGCGAACCGTAAATGGGTCCATTGCCTGGTTGGATTATCTGTAGCAATATCTCCCCTAATTTTTTCTACAAATCTTCAGCCAATAGCTTTATCATTCATATTTATTATTTTAAATACAGTCGCTATTAAAAAAGAAATATTCAAAGGTATTCACAGTCAAAGTAGAATTACCTACGGAACAGTGCTTTTCCCTTTTGCTTATTTAATCCTAGTACTTACATTTTGGACATACCCCGAATTCCTGATTATTTCATTACTTATTTTAGCTATATCGGATCCGTTGGCTACTCAAGTTGGACAAGACACACCCAAACAATCAAAATTTAAAATATGGGAAGATGAAAAATCATTTAAAGGATCCATAGCATTCTTTACCAGCTCATTCATTATAATCTATTTGAGTACTCACTTTCTGTTTGATTATTCTTTTATTTATCTTTTTGGAATTTCTCTTTTTACCGCTTCGGGTGCCACGATTGCTGAAGCAACAAGTTGTAAAGGCACGGACAATGTATCGATCCCCATTGTGAGCATCCTATTTTTGATTGGGTTTCAAGACAATTTCATTATCAATAGTGATTTGCAATCTCAAATCGCTTTTAACATCTATTGTATAAGTTTAGTAATTATCATTTTTTCAATTGCTTATAAATTTAAATCTCTCAGCTTGAGCGGCTATTTTGGCGGATTAATTATGGGAATAATAATTATATTATTCGGTGGGTGGTTTTATTTATATCCAATTTGTGTATTTTTCATCCTTTCTTCTATTTTAAGTAAAATAGTAAAAAAGACATCAAGTTTTAAAACAAAAGAGGCTAATCGAGATATCATACAGGTTTATTCAAATGGTGGAATCGGTTTGATTATTTGCATTTTTGATTATTTTTCAGATCCAAATTTATATATAATCCCAATATATTTAGCTTCAATTGCAGCTGCCACAGCAGATACGTGGGGAACGGAATTTGGTAAATATTCTAAAAAGCGACCTGTCTCCATTTATAATTTCAAAACTATTGACCATGGCATGTCAGGTGGAATTACACTAATTGGGTCAATTGGTTCACTATTAGGTGCTAGTGTAATAGCGTTTGCTGTTTGGCTTTTTTCTCCAATATCTAATAGTATCCTATTCGCTATTATATTTATAGGTTTTTTGGCCTCTCTTTTTGATTCATTACTTGGTGCAACTGTCCAAGCAAAATATGAGACTCAATTTGGAGAGATTATTGAAATTCAAGAAAATGGAGCCACCTTAATTTCAGGCTATAAATGGCTAAACAATGATATGGTAAATTTGTTGAATACCGCATTCGCACCCATTCTAATGGTTCTGTACTTAATTTTATTCAATACTCCATTATAAATAAATCACTGATCTTAATAAATGAAAAAGCCTCCCCAAAAACTGGGAAGGCTTATTTTTTAAGGGAATGTTAAAGTGATTTAGATCACTTTATGGACAAGTAATCCAACCATGACGATCAGAGAAACAAAGATCAAGGCAACACCCATATTCCCTTTTTTAATCTCTTCCCATTCATCAATTTCTGTGGATAGCATGTCAAAAACCTTTAACGCAATTCCGATGCCAAAAGCAAAGCCCACCGCCGCAGTAATAGACCACCCAACAGCGCGGGCGTATTGTGTTAAAATTCCCATAAGTGAATTAGGATCAGGCATAGTAAACTCCTTATTGTATTTCCATTTTTATTTTTTGCATGAAATCGGATGAATCCATTGTTCCATTGGCTAGGTCAATGGCCATTTGCTTCGAACATGTGGCTATAAACATATTGGTTTCACCCTTTGATATTGGAACTGCAACATTAACCACCACAGTTTCCGGTGTATAAGCATTTGATTTACCCATTTGAATTTGATGCTCAATTGCTTGTCCTGCCGCAGCAAAACCGATAAGCATTACCATTTCAAAATTATTCCGTCCACTCTCAAGTTCAATTGAAAATTCGTTCTCTCCAAGGGAATAATTGGATGATTCGACAGTAATACGGTAAGATTGACAAACTGTTTTAACTTTCTTTTTAAAAGCATAATTGCCTAAAAGACCGTCTGTACCGACCAAAAGCGCGAAAAGCGCAATAAATAGAATTCGTGTTGATTGCATCGTTCTGTTCAAAATGTTCGGCGGGATTTTACACCACCTCACGACGGAGAATCAAGGAGTAAATAGGATTTCTCCATTTTTAATGACAGTTTGAATAGGATGGTCAGAAACGAGATAAGGAATCTGTAATGTACGCTCAATATCCCAAACAACTATATCTGCTTTTTTCCCAATTTCGATGGATCCAATTGTGTTATGTAATAGCAAAGATTTAGCAGACGTGATTGTGGCTGCTTTGATGGCATCCAAGACGGGGATCTTCATATAAATACAAGACAAAGATAAAATAAAGGGCATGGATTGGATATGGCAACTTCCAGGATTAAAGTCAGTGGCTAACGCAACATCTACACCAGCATCCTTCAATTTTTGATAGGGCGCATATCCGGTTTTCCCCAAAAAGAAAGTAGTTCCGGGTAGTAAAGTTGCAATCACGTCATTTTTAGCCAATTCTTGGATACCCTCATCGCTCACAGCCATTAAATGATCAGCGGAGATGGAACCGCACTCTCCTCCTAATTTTCCTGCACCAGAATCTTCAAATTCGTCAGCATGAATCCTTGGTATCAAACCATGATTATTCCCCGCATTGAGTATGCGTCGAGTCTGTTCAACCGTGAAGTAACCATTCTCACAAAATACATCATTGAACTTGGCGATGCCTTGATCAGAGACAGCCGGAATCATTTCTTCACAAATCAAATCTACATATCCATCATGATTATTCATGAATTCCTTAGGGAAAGCATGCCCTCCCATAAATGTTGGAATCATGTCAATATGATGAAGCTTACTTACTTCATCAATCACTTTAAGTGATTTCAATTCGGACTCTAAATTTAAACCATATCCGCTTTTGCATTCTACTGTTGTTGTACCTAGTTTTAGGAAGCGGTCCATTCGGCTTTTAACCAGTGAAATAAGGTCTGATTCGGATGCATCTCTTACCCCTTGGATACTATTTACAATCCCACCGCCTGCTTCAGAAATTTCTTCATAGCTTGCACCTTGAAGCCGCATAGCAAACTCATCTTCCCGCCCATCTAAAAAGACTGGATGCGTATGGGGATCCACAAATCCCGGTGTAACGAGTTTTTGTTTACAATCAAATATTTTGTCAGCATCACCGAGCTTCTGCCCCACTTCTGTGATTTGATTTCCTTCAATGACTATTTCAACATTTTCGAGAATGGCCATGTCATTCATTTCTGAATTAAAAGTAGCTAATTGACCGATATTGGTGAGTTTTAATGAATACAAAATTATTATTTTTTAAAATGAAAAGATTTACGAATATCTTTCATCATAATGCAAAATGGAACTTAATTTTTTGTCGAAAGTCCACAATTGACATCCTCTTTCTCGTGCATACAAAAGAATAGAACAGTCAATTAGCCCTACCCCTTTATTAAACCATTGGTTTTTTCCCGATTGCAATCCCGCTGAAAAGAAACTTCCATCTGTGGTGAATTTTGGCAAATTAAACCAATAATTCGAAACTATGTCCCGTTCCCTATTATTCTTAACACCTTGAAGCAATTCACCAAAAACGGGTTCAAATGCAAGAATTTCATTTTTTTCGAGTAGAGATTTCAGTTTCGGGTAAATGGATGAATTCCCTCTTAAGAATTCTATCCAAACCGATGTATCAACAACTATCAAGTTCGATTGGTTTTGCGAACTGATTCTGAACTAAACCCGGATTTAAATTCTAAAGGCTTTTCAGCAATTTGTAAATTTAATTCTTTGACTTTTTGATGGGCAACCCATTCAGACAAAGCTTTTATTAAGGATTCTGTAATATTTTTCCCTTGGGTCAAGTCTTTTACTTCGGAAACAAGTTTATCAGGTATTAATGCAGTAACTTTCATGGCGAAATATACGATGGCTAATCGTATTACAAAAGTCTATTTTAATTTTTCCCCAAATGACCTTAAAAGATAGTTTGCTTATAAATAATAATTGTCTATTCCAGAATGCGAATTATAGAAACTTCTATCTGATAATTTTCATCATAAGTCATTTAACTGAAATCCTACATCTAGCCCTATTTCATCATTGGAATATCAACATCCCATTTTTTAGCATTTTCGATTGCATCTTCATACCCGGCGTCCGCATGACGATAAATCCCCATTCCAGGATCATTTGTTAATACTGATTTGAGACGGGAATCCATTTCCTCTGTTCCGTCGGCGACAATGACTTGTCCTGCATGAAGCGAATACCCCATACCAACACCACCACCATGATGAAAAGAAACCCAAGTTGCACCACCAGCGATATTAACCATAGCATTGAGCAAAGGCCAATCTGCCACAGCATCTGTGCCGTCCTTCATTGCTTCAGTTTCCCGATTTGGGGATGCTACAGAGCCACAATCCAGATGATCTCGGCCAATGACGATTGGAGCAGATAATTCACCATTTCTAACCATTTCATTTAACGCCAATCCAAACTTAGCTCGGTCGCCATAACCCAGCCAACAAATCCGAGAGGGTAATCCTTGAAACCGCACCTGTTCTTGCGCCATTTTGATCCAACGACATAATGCTTCATCTTCAGGGAACATATCTAATATTTTCTTATCTGTTTTATAAATATCTTCAGGATCACCCGAGAGTGCCACCCACCGAAATGGCCCCTTTCCTTCGCAAAAGAGTGGACGAATATAGGCGGGAACGAATCCAGGAAAATCAAAAGCATTCTCCACACCAGCTTTAACAGCTTGGGCACGGATATTATTCCCGTAATCAAATACGATGGATCCTAAATCTTTTAAATCCAACATGCCTTGAACGTGTTCGCCCATTGAGCGAATGGATTCTTTAACATATTTTTTTGGGTCAGAATCACGAAGCGTATTGGCCTCATCAAAAGTATAATTATTCGGTAAATAGCCCACTAATTCATCATGAGCGGACGTTTGGTCTGTCACCAGATCAGGGATAATACCACGCTTGGCAAATTCCGGTACCAAATCGGCTGCATTACCCTGTAACCCAATAGATAAAGGGGTATTGGCATTCATGGCTTCATGAGCCCATTCTACAGCTTCATCAAGACTTTCTGTGGATTTATCTAAATATTTTGTTTCAAGTCTTCTTTGTATTCGCCACGGATCAATTTCAATCGTAATGGAAACGCCTCCAGCCATTGAAACAGCCAAAGGTTGAGCGCCACCCATTCCACCGAGTCCTGCTGTTAAAATAAGTTTCCCTGCCAGGGAATCGGCATTCCAATGGGTTTTAGCTGCAGCAATAAATGTTTCGTATGTCCCTTGAAGAATGCCCTGCGTTCCGATGTAGATCCAGCTTCCCGCAGTCATTTGGCCATACATCATGAGACCCTGTTTATCTAGCTTATTAAAATGATCCCAATTAGCCCAGTTGGGAACAAGATTGGAATTAGCGATCAATACACGGGGCGATGTGGTGTGCGTTTTGGCTACTCCTACCGGTTTCCCGGATTGGACTAACAAAGTTTCGTCGGGCTCCAATCTTTTCAATGTTTCCAGGATGGCATCGTAACATTCCCAATTACGCGCAGCTTTCCCTTTTCCGCCATATACAATCAGTTCATCTGGCACTTCCGCCACATCCGGATCCAGATTATGTTGGATCATGCGATAGGCAGCTTCGATTTGCCAATTCTTGCAAGAAAGTTCTGTACCGGTTGGGGGATGAATGGTTCGAGGCAATTATATCTCCAATATTTAATATTGTAATTTATGAAAGCATATCTTTTATTAGTACATGCAATAACGTGGAAAATATTAATTTTTATTGTTCCAGGAATACTCGCTAAATTTAGGAATAACAAAATACCCTTGGAAAAATACGAAAATAAAAATCCTAATTTTATTGAAGACATAAACTGTCCTAAATCTCATTTATTTCTCGGAAATAACGTCCACAATAAATGAATTAGCTATTGACCCAGATAGAAAACAACTACATAAATCAACTCGAAAACTAAATACGGAAAATCGAGAGGTTAATAAACCAAGATAGTATCCATTTTGATTTATTTATTTCATATATTTAATTAATTTATTGGCATAGGACGGTTCGTCCTTAAAAACAGTATAGGAGAAAATACTGATTCCGCTGAAATCATTTTTTCCGGTATGGTAGATCTTTTTCCCTGCATTTCTCGCATTCTGGTTATAGGTGGCAATGCCCATGACAATACGGTTGATATATTTTTCTGGTAGGTTTTCCTTCATGATTTGGATATTCTTATCGAAGGTTCTCAAATCCATGGCATAATTCATTGGCACAGCCCAGTCGATGTATCCCCCAGCGAGCCATACATCCCATTCTTGACCAAATAAATTTCGCGCATTAATTAAGTTAGGTTTAACAGCTGCTGAAATGATACAATCAGGTTGGTAGGCTTTTATTCTCAACGATGCATTCCTAAGAAATCCAGTAATAGCAGATTGTTTATATCCCAAGAAAGTTTGTTTTCCATTCGCAGGACTTATTTTCAATCCGGATAAACTATTGTTATAGTTTAAGAATATTTTTAATCCAGTAGGGTTAAGACCATACTCTAGTTCATGGTAGCGGATATAATCAAAATGAATACCGTCCAAACTATAATTTTGTAATAATTCTGTAATTACAGTTTGCAAATATGCATCCACTTCTGGGTGTGTGGGTGCTAGATAAAACCCTTCCCCATTCGAATTGATATTATTACGCATATTTTCTAACGTTTGATCAATATTTATTGGCTCGGGATCTTTTGAGTCCAACCAGTCTGGTTGTAAATGTAATAAATGATTTGGTTGTATTGGCGAAATAGACGATGACCAAAGATAATAAACATTAAACCAAGCATGAATCTTGATATTATTATTACTGCCTTTCTTCAAAATATATGCTAATGGATCAAATTCTGGATTTGTCAATAAATGCGACCGTGGTACAATTTCTGAATTATAATAAGCATCACCACGTCCACGAATCTGAACAAATAAATGGTTATAATTATTGTCTTTGGCGAATTCTAAAACAGAATCGATCTTATCTTTAGATGTAATATGGTCGCGAACGACCCACATTGCCCGGATATTAAATGTTTCGGCAAAAATAGTAGATGTAAATAAAAAAAGAAGGGTAACATATGTTACCCTTCCAATCGTGTTCCTTTTACGGTTCACAAATATTAATTAAAAATTCGGATTATTCCGTGGTTTCACCCTGGGAAACTGATTCACTGACTAAATCCACAAATTCTATAATAGACATTGGTGCACAATCATTATCTCGAAACCCAAGTTTAGTGATTCGTGTATATCCGCCATCTCTAGTTGAAAAAGCAGGACCCACCGTATCAAATAATTCTCGAACAACTGTTTTATGACGAATTTTTTTCAATACTTGGCGGCGCGAATGAATATCCCCTTTCTTTGCAAAGGTTACGAGCGGTTCGACAAACATCCGGAGTTCTTTGGCTTTTGCATCGGTAGTTTTGATCTTTTTATGTTTGATCAAAGCAGATGCCAAATTTGACATCAATGCTTTCCGATGTGCAGTCTTGCGACCAAGTTTACGCCCGATTTTATTATGTCTCATTGTTTAGCCTTCTTCCGCCATAATCTTGTCTACTTCCATTCCAAAGTGAATCCCCATGGAATCTAATTTTTCTACTAATTCAGTTAAAGATTTACGACCAAAATTTTTGTATTTCAGCATTTGGTTTTCTTCTTTACTCACCAATTCATGAATATATTTAATTCCAGCAGCCTGTAAACAATTATAACTCCGAACTGATAGTTCCATTTCATCAATGGTTTGATTCAGTAATTTTCGTAATTCCATTGTTTCTTCAGATACACCATCAGAGATTTCCAAAACGGATGGATTTGAAATTGCTTCAATGAATTTAAAATGTTCCCGAAGATAAGTTGCAGAATAACTCACAGCATCTTTTGCAGATATAGAGCCGTCCGTTTCTACGTTTAGATTCAATATCTCAATAGTCTCTTTTGCACCCGGAACTGGAACTACATCAAAGGTGACATTCGTAACTGGGTTATAAATAGCATCCATGGAAAGTGTGCCAACTGCCAAATTTGGTAGATCATTTTCCTCAGAAGGTACGTATCCTTTTCCAATTCCAATTCGAAGTTCCAATTCTATTTTTCCGGAAGAATTAATATCAGTAATATATTGTTCAGGATTTAAAACTTCGTATTGGTCACTAGCATCTTGGATATCTTGCGCAGTGAACGATTTTTTGCCTTTAAGTTTTATTGATACTTTATCTGGTTTATTATCCATGAGTCTAAATCGAACATTTTTTAGATTCATAATGATGTCTGCAACGTCTTCTTTTACTCCAGAAATCGTTGAAAATTCATGCTGAACACCATCAATTTTTATATGAGTGATTGCAGCACCTGGAATTGCGGTCATTAATACACGACGCATTGCATTTCCTATTGTGGTACCATATCCACGTTCTAAAGGTTGTACAGAGAAAGATCCTGTAACACCATCTTTTACTTTTTCTTTGAATTCAACGTTGAGTTCTAATGCTTTTGTAGCCATGAAGGGTTTTTCCTATTTCTATTATTTAGAATACAATTCCACGACCAATTGTTCGTTCACTGTGAGATGCATTTCATCACGATCAGGAACGGCAACAAATGTACCGCGCATTTTTGCTTTATCAAGTTCCAGCCAAGAGAGATCCATATCTCCTTTGATCCGGCGCATGGACTCAAGAACCAAGTCCATTTTCTTGCTTTTTTCGCGAACTTCAATCACATCTCCAGGTTTTACGGAGTAGGATGGAATATTCACAACCTTATTATTTACTAAAAAATGTTTATGACTTACTAATTGGCGTGCAGCCGGACGAGATGGCGCAAAGCCTAATCGATAAGCAACATTATCCAAGCGACACTCTAACAATTGGAGCATATTCGTACCTGTTTCACCTTTCATTTTTTCGGCTCTTTCAAATGTTAACCGAAATTGGTTTTCTAACAAACCATACATGAATTTTATCTTTTGTTTTTCTCTTAACTGAGTGCCATAATTTGAAAGTTTTGATCTACGACCTTGCCCGTGTTGACCAGGAGCATAAGGTTTGCGGTTTAAAAGACGATCATATTTAGGATTTCCAAAAATATTTTCCCCGAATTTCCGAACCAATTTTCCTTTTGTAGTTTGTGATTTAGCCATTTTCTATCCTTAGACTCGTCTGCGTTTTGGAGGACGACAACCATTATGTGGCAATGGTGTCACATCTTTAATACTTGTAATTTGTAAACCGGCCACAGCCAAAGCACGAATTGCAGACTCACGTCCCGCACCGGGACCCTTCACTTCTACTTCGATACTTACAAGTCCCAATGACAGCGCAGTTTGTGCTGCTTTGTCTGCCGCCATTGTAGCAGCGTAAGCCGTACTTTTTCTTGATCCTTTAAATCCGGATGTACCAGCTGTTTCCCATACGAGTACATTCCCAGAAGGGTCAGTCAGAGTTATATGCGTATTATTAAATGTTGATTTAATATGTGCAACGCCGTGAGGCTCTACACTCTTTTTCTTTTTCTTTTTTGGTTTATTTTCAGCCAAAATTGACTCTCTTAATTAATTGTTTATTTTTTGCCCAATCCAATTGTGCGTTTCTTTCCTTTCCTCGTACGGGCATTTGTTTTTGTTCTTTGCCCATTTGCAGGAAGTCCTCTACGATGACGTAGGCCACGGTATGTGCCAACATCTTTTAACCGTTTGATGTTCATTGCAGTCTGGGACCGCAACTCACCTTCAACCATAAATCCTAATTCGGAAATGGCATCACGAAGTGCAACGACTTGCTCTTCTGTTAAATCTTGTACGCGAATATCAGGATCAACTTTGGCCTTTTCACACAGTTTTAATGCTGTGGTCAAACCAATCCCATGAATATATCGCAATGAATAAGGAACTTTTTTGTTCCTTGGAATATCTACACCAACAATACGTGCCATGTAATTTTCTTATCCTTGACGTTGCTTATGTTTCGGGTTTTCACAAATCACAAGAACAACGCCTTTTCTTTTAATGACCTTGCACTTGGAACAAATTTTCTTAACTGATGGACGAACTTTCATTCTTCTCTACTTTTGTCTGTATGTAATACGACCCCGGGACAAATCGTATGGTGAAATCTCTAATGTCACCACATCACCGGGTAAAATCTTAATAAAATGCATTCTCATTTTTCCACTGACATGCGCCAGTACTTCATGAGAATTCCCACCGATTTCAACATTGACTCGAAACATTGCACCTGGCAAGGTTTCCTTAATGATTCCATCGATCGTTATTGGTTGCTCTTTAGCCATGACTTCCAACACTTAAAATTTTTGGGCCATCTTCAGTAATGGCAATTGTGTGCTCAAAATGAGCCGATGCTTTTCCATCTTTCGTTAGGATAGTCCATCCATCCTTCGCTGTATAAACTTCTTTAACCCCAGCATTGATCATAGGCTCAATAGCGATACACATTCCCGCACGGAGTTTATACCCATGATTTGCTTTCCCATAATTAGGAATCTGTGGCTCTTCATGAAGTGCCGTTCCAATTCCATGTCCTACCAATTCACGAACCACAGAAAAACCGTGACTCTCGGCATAAGCTTGAACTGCATTCCCAATATCACCGACATAATTTCCGGGTTTAGCTTGCTCGATTCCTTTCATCAAGGATTCACGAGTAACGTCCAACAATAATTGTTTGTCTGTATCAATATTTCCCACAGCAAACGATTTTGCATGGTCACCAAAATAACCGTCCAGTTCTGCACCACAATCAATTCCAACAATTTGACCTTCCGAAAGAATTTCTTCTCCGGGAATTCCATGAACGACTGCATGATCGATTGAAACACATAATGTGGATGGGAATCCCATATAGCCTTTAAAAGCTGGGCGTGCTCCTTGGGAGCATATAAATTCTTCAGCCATTTTATCTAAGTCAAATACACGTGCGCCTGGAACAACATATGGTTCCAACATTATTAGTGTATCAGCCACAATTTGACAACTGCGGGAAATCTTTTCGACTTCACGAGGTGATCGAGTATGGACCATTACATGCGCCTCCGACCGCGAATTTTACCTTTTGTTAAAAAACCATCATAATGTCTCATCATTAAATGAGATTCAATTTGTTGTAATGTATCCAAAGCGACGCCAACAATAATCAAAAGACTTGTACCACCAAAAAAAGCAGCTAAATCATAATTTATATTCATTGATTTCATCAAGATATATGGAAAAATAGCAACAAATGCTAATGCAACAGAACCAGGCAATGTTACACGAGTTAAAATGTTATCGATATATTCAGCAGTTTTTTTCCCTGGGCGAACTCCTGGGATAAATCCTCCCTGTTGTTTCATTGTAGAAGAAACCTGAACTGGATCAAATGCAATAGCTGTATAAAAATAAGTAAAGAAAATAATCATTAAACCAAAAACCGCCCAATAAAATGGATGGTCAAATGAAAACCAATTCATAAGAGATTGCGCAAAGGCGCTGTCGCCAAGAAATGTTGAAATAGTACTCGGAATAAACATGATGGATTGTGCAAAAATTATCGGCATTACACCTGCGGTATTAACTCTCATCGGTATATGCGTATTCTGACCACCATAAACTTTTCGACCAACAACTCGCTTCGCATATTGCACAGGAATTTTACGCGTACCTTGGGTTAACAAAACAACAAAACAAATAATAAGAAACATAATACCCATTAAAATAAATTCGGATAGTAATCCACGTACACCTTCACGAACCAATGTAATCTCACTTAAAATTACATTTGGGAAAGCCGATACAATTCCTACCATAATAATGAGTGAAATTCCATTTCCAATTCCACGTTCAGTAATCCGTTCTCCCAACCACATAAGGAACAATGTTCCAGTTACCATACTGATAATTCCAGTAAAGGTGAAAAGAAATCCCGGATTCGTTACAACTTGTTGGCCATTTGATGATAGGCCAGGTAAAAAAACTGCCACAACACCATAAGACTGCATGGAAGCCAACAAAACGGTACCGTATCGAGTAATTTGGGTTATCTTTTTTCGACCAGCTTCACCTTCTTTTTGTAATCTTTGGAAATATGGAATGACCGAACCCATCAACTGAATAATGATTGAGGATGAGATATAAGGCATAATACCCAACGAAAATAGGGATGCCTTTTGGAATGCTCCACCAACAAAGGTGTTAAACAATCCAAAAAGTGAATTCTGAAGATTTGTAAAGGCACCTGCTAATGCTTCGCCATCCACACCTGGAATCGGAATATGCGCACCCATCCGGACTACGACAAGGATTCCAATAGTAAAAAAAATCCTGCGTCGGAGTTCTGGTATTACAAATATACTTTGAAATTTATCAATCACTGTACTGTGGCCGTTCCACCTGCTTTTTCAATTTTTTCTTTTGCTGAGTCACTAAAAGCACTTGCTGAAATAGTTAATTTTAATTTCAATTCGCCATCACCAAGAATTTTGATTGGTTTTAATGGTGATCGCACCAAACCATTATCAGCTAATATTTGAGCGTCAATTGTATCGAGTCCTAGACTTTCAATCGAATCTAAGTTCACAATTTGGAATTCTTTTCTAAAAATATTTGTAAATCCACGTTTTGGTAATCGTCGAGCCAAGGCCATTTGGCCACCTTCAAACCATGGACGTCGTTTAAAACCTGATCTTTGCTGAGCACCCTTATCTCCACGTCCCGATGATCTACCAAGCCCGGATCCATGACCACGTCCAACACGCTTTCTATTTTTTGTAGAACCAGGAACAGGTGTTAATGAATCTAATTTCATACGTTCTCAACCTTTAGCAAATAAGGAATCACATTTATCATTCCACGAATCACTGGATTGTCATTATGCTCAACAGTCTGGTACATTTTACGTAGTCCTAATGCTTTTAAGGTTGCTTTAGCTTTTGGCTTATAACCAATGCCACTTTTGATTTGTGTTATCCGCAATGTTTTCGATTTAGCCATTAGTTAAAAACCTCACCAATGGTAATACCACGCTTGTTAGCAATGGCAACAGCATCTTTCATATTCATTAAAGCATCCATAGTCGCATGAACAAGATTCATTGTATTTTTAGATCCATGGCGTTTTGTTAAAATATTATGAATGCCAACTTGTTCCATAACTGCACGAACTGACGCTCCCGCAATAATTCCAGTACCGGGTGAAGCAGGTTTTAGCATGATCCGGCTAGCACCATGTTTCCCAATAATTTGATGGGGTACAGTTCCATTAACAATTGATACTTTCACAATATTTCGTTTTGCAATATCTTTACCTTTATTAATGGCAGAAATAACCTCGTTTGCTTTCCCGAGACCAACTCCAATATGCCCTTTTCCGTCTCCTACAACTATCAGTGCAGAAAAGCGAAATCGTTTTCCACGAGATGTTACTTTCGCAGTTCGATTAATTTTTACTACTGCTTCTTCTTGAAGATCAAGTTCAGCAGGATTTATGATAGCCAATTCAGACTCCCTTAAAAATCTAGTCCGCCCTTTCGAGCGGCTTCCGCAAATGCTTTTACACGACCGTGGTAGGGGTATCCATTACGATCCAATACAACTGGACCCATTTTTTTTGCTTTGGCTTTTTTTGCCAGTGCTTCACCTACAATACGGCTGATATCTGTTTTATTCTCTGCTTTTTTAATAGCAGACTTTATATCTTTGTCTCTAGAAGTGACTGCAACAAGAGTTTGACCTTCGAAATCATTGATGATTTGAGCTTCAAAATGTTTTAGACTTCTATAAACGACTAATCTTGGACGATTTGGATGTAACCTAGAAGTTTTTTTGCTTCTGTTACGTCTTCTATCATTTCTACGAGAATCCGAACTATGCTTTGCCATTATTTAGCCCCCACGGTTTTACCCTGCTTAGATCGTACATATTCGCCTTTATACCTAATTCCTTTGCCTTTATAAGGCTCAGGTTTTCTAAAAGATCGTATTTTTGCGGCAACTGCACCCACTAATTGTTTATCTACACCCTCAACTTTTACTTCTGTTCGATTTGCAGTGACTGTAATCCCATCCGGTACATCAAAATAAATATCATGAGAAAAGCCTAACTGAAGTTGTAGCCGGTTCCCTTGAACTTGAGCCAAATATCCAACACCAATTATTTCTAGCTCTTTTGAATAGCCATCAGAAACACCAATTATCATATTATTAATCATTTGCCGTGTCGTGCCGTGTAGTGCTCGGTGTTCTCTAATATCGGACGGGCGTTCAACAACAATTTTACCATCTGACTCAGATAAAATCATATCATCATGGACATTGTATTCTAGTGCCCCTTTTGGACCGGATACTTTAACCAGTTTCCCCAATAAATCCACTTTTACACCTTCAGGAACATTAACTGGATTTTTACCAATTCTTGACATAAAACTTAATATACCTCACAAAGAATTTCTCCACCTATACCAAGATGATTTGCTTTTTTATTTGACAAAACACCTTTCGAGGTAGATAATATTGATATGCCAAGACCATCCAAAACACGAGGTGCTTCACCCGCACCTACGTATACACGAAGCCCTGGACGACTGACACGTTTAATATTGTCGATTACAGGTTTACCTTGATAATCATATTTTAAAAAGATTCGAATCGTTTCTTTATTATTATCTGCTGCAATAAAGAAATAATCTTCAATATATTTTTCTTCCTTAAGCACAAGGGCTACGCGTTTTTTTAAACCGCTACTTGGGATATCAACCCACCTTTTACTTGCAGCAAGTCCATTTCGTATTCTTGTTAATAAATCTGCTATTGGATCTGACATTGACATAAAATAATTCTCCTACCAACTCGCTTTTGTTACGCCGGGTATTTCACCCTTTAAAGCCATCTCCCGAAAACAAAGTCGACAGAGTCCAAATCGCCTTAAATACGCGTGAGGTCGACCACATTTGAAACAACGGTTTTTTTCTCGGGTTGAAAATTTCGCTTTTCTTTTAGCTTTATGAATGAGTGATTTTTTAGCCATTAGGCTGCCTCTTCGACTTCTTGTTTCACCGGCTTTTCCCTTAATGGGAGACCAAAATATTTTAATAAATGATACGCTTCATCATTTGACTTAGCTGAAGTTGTAATTGTTATATTCATTCCACGAATGGATTCAATTTTATCATAATCTATTTCGGTAAAAATTATTTGTTCTTTAATACCAAAATTGTAATTCCCACGGCCATCAAAAGATTTAAAAGATAATCCTCGAAAATCGCGAGTACGTGGTAAGGCTACAGAAATCAATCTTTCAAGGAATTCATACATCATATTTGAATGAAGAGTCACCTTACAACCTACAGGCCACCCCTTCCTGATTTTAAAATTTGATATATCTTTTTTAGATTTAGTAATGATTGGCTTTTGCCCTGAGATGAGAGTCATTTCTTCTACTGCGCTTTCTAAATATTTAGAATTGGTTTTTGCATCACCCAACCCCATATTCAAAGAAATACTTGTCAACTTAGGTACTTCCATAACATTCTGATAATTAAACTGCTTTTGCATAGCAGAGATTACTTGCTCACGATAGAGAGCACGAAGGGATGGAACATATACCAATTTTGTTTCTTTTTTCTTCGCATGAACTTTTTTAGTCTTCTTTTTCTCAGCCATGATTAAGCTTCAATTTCTTCATTAGTTTTTTTGAATACGCGGACTTTACTACCATCGTCAAGTTTTTTATACCCAATTCTAGATGCTTTTCCGCCATGAACCACCATCACATTTGAAATATGTATCGATGCTTCTCTTTCAACAATCCCGCCACCAGGGTTTTCCTGAGATGGGCGTGTTGCTTTTTTCATAAAATTTATGCCTTCCACAATAACGCGTTGTTTTTCAGGAAGAACATGAAGGATTTTTCCTTCCATACCTTTATGATTTCCGCTAATCACCTTAATTGTCATTCCCTTCTTTACATGCATATTAAAGAACCTCCGGTGCCATAGAAATAATTCTCATATAACCACTATCACGTAATTCTCGGGCTACTGGACCAAAAATACGAGTGCCACGTGGCTCTCCAGCGCTATTTAACAGAACAGCTGCATTTTCATCAAATCGAATACGGCTACCATCTCGGCGGCTAATTTCTTTTCTTGTACGAACCACTACTGCTCGATGAACTTCACCTTTTTTTACCATCCCACCAGGAATTGCTTTTTTTACAGTAATGACAATTTTGTCACCAATGCTCGCGTATTTACGTTTTGAACCTCCAAGCACCTTAAAACAAAGTACTTCTTTTGCTCCTGTATTGTCTGCGACTTTTAATCTTGTTTCTTGTTGAATCACTTTCTTATCCCAATTTCACTGATTCACGAATAATTTCGCTGACTTGCCAGCGCTTTCTTTTACTCATAGGGCGTATTGCTGTAATCTTAATAATATCGCCATCTTTTGGAGTAACCGATGCCACATGAGCTAAGTAATTCTTAAATCGTTTTACGCGTTTATGGTAAATAGGATGAGCAATTTCACGAGTAACCTTTACATTTACCGTTTTTTCCATTTTAGTGCTGATTACTTCACCAATCAGAGATTGTCGTCTACGTATAGTTGTCATTCTTTTTCACCTTGAGAAACTCTTACACCGAGTTTATACTCATTTAATACAGTTTTAATTTGAGCCACTTCTTTTCTAGTTTTGGTAATTAAAGTACCGTCATCTAACTGCTGAAGGGCTTGTTGAAATTTTAAATTTTGAAGTGCTTCTAAATTTTCATCCAATTTAATTTTCAATTCAGCTACATTCATTTCTCGGAGTTGTGTTTTTTTCATTAGAGAGATCTCCTTTCAACGACTTTAGTTTTAATCGGAAGCTTATGGCCTGCGTTTCTAAATGCTTCATCAGCTTGCTCACGAGTTACTCCATCAACTTCAAATAAAATTCGCCCCGGCTTAACGACTGCAATCCAATGACTCAATGCACCCTTACCTTTACCCATACGAGTTTCTGCAGGACGCGATGTAACAGGCTTGTCTGGAAAAATACGAATCCACATTTTTCCAATTTTTCTAACAACACGAGAAATCACGATACGAGATGCCTCAATTTGTCTAGCTGTAACCCAACCAGACTCGATGGCTTTTAAACCGTAACTTCCAAAGGCGACATGATTCCCCCGCATAGCCATGCCTCTTCGGTTTCCTCGATGTGCTCTTCTATATTTAACTTTTTTTGGTTCTAACATTTAAATTCTCTTGTCAACTATATTGCCCGTTACAAATCCATACCTTAATACCGATAACACCATACTGTGTATGTGCTTCAGTCAGAGCATAATCAATATCAGCTCTCAACGTATGTAGAGGAACACTACCATCAGAAAATTTCTCACTTCGCGCAATTTCAACACCACCTAGACGACCAGCAACATTTATGCGTATACCTTCCGCTCCCATCCTCATTGTAGATTGAATCGTTTTATTCACAACTCGTCGATAGGAAATTTTCTTTTTCAATTGATGGGCAATATTAGAGCCTACCAAAGCAGCATTCAACTCTGGACGCTTTACTTCAGAAATATTTATTTGAGCATCTTTCTTACCCGTCAATTGTCGTAATTCTTTTTTCAATCGATTCACTTCTTCACCGCCACGACCGATGACAATTCCAGGACGAGCTGTATGAATCGTGATAGTTACTTTTTTGGATGTTCGTGCAATTTCAACTTTGGAAATCCCAGCATTTGGGAGACGATGTGAAATATATTTACGAATCCGAACATCTTCTTCCAATTCATTTTTAAATTTATTTTTTGGCGCAAACCAATTGGAACTCCAATTCTTTTTGACAATTAATCTATATCCAACTGGATGTGTTTTTTGACCCAAAAGAGACCTCGTTAATTTCCGTCGGTTACGACGATTGTTACATGACTGGTGGGCCTACGAAGTCTTGCTGCTCGCCCCATAGACGCAGCACGAAATCGCTTCATAACGGGACCACCATCAACAAATGCTTCTTTAACTCCCAAGCCTTCAGGATCAATATTTGATTCTTCATTTTGGCTCAAAAGGTTTGCAACAGCAGACCTAAGAGTTTTTTCTATCACTACTGCAGCTTTTTCTGGAGAAAAATGTAATTGATTCAGCGCTTCACCAACTTTTAATCCACGCACACTATCGAGAGTTTTTCGAATCTTACGAGGAGATTGATGAATATATCGCGCAACTGCTTTAGCTTCCATGATTAATTCTTCCTATCACCAGAATGCATTCTAAATGTACGAGTGGGTGAAAATTCACCCAACTTATGACCTACCATGTTTTCATAAATAAAAACAGGTATAAATTTATTCCCATTGTGAATTGCTAGAGTATTTCCAACAAATTCAGGAGTAATCATTGATCTTCTTGACCAAGTTTTAATTACTTTTTTCTTACCACTGTCATTCATCATTTGAATCTTCTTTAAAAGCTTTTCATCGACAAATGGTCCTTTTTTAAGAGAGCGTGCCATATAATTCTATCGTCTCCGTTTAACGATCATATCGTTAGATTTTTTATTTTTTTTGCGGGTTTTGTACCCTTTAGTTGGCTTCCCCCAAGGTGTAGTCGGATGACGTCCACCTGAAGATTTACCCTCGCCACCACCCATTGGGTGATCTACCGGATTCATAGCAACACCACGTACCTTTGGCCTACGTCCTAGCCATCGAGTTCGTCCTGCTTTCCCAGAAACGACTTGTTCATGACTTCGATTACCAACCTGTCCAATAGTAGCCATACAATTATCTCGTACCATCCGAACTTCGCCAGAGGGCAATTTCAACGTACAAAATCCATCTGCATGCGCCATTACTTGCGCAGAAGCACCTGCAGAACGAACCATTTGTCCGCCTTTCCCTGGTTCCATTTCAATATTATGGACAAATAATCCAGCTGGAATATTTTTTAACTGTAACGCATTGGCTACTTTAAGTGGTGCATTCTCTCCCGACAAAATAGGATCACCCACTTTAAGCCCTAAAGGTGAAAGAATATATCTTTTTTCCCCATCGGCATAATGAATAAGAGAGATATAAGCAGATCTATTTGGATCATACTCAATAGTAGCAACTTTGCCTGGAATATCAAATTTATTTCGCTTGAAATCAATCAATCGGTAGCGCCGCTTATGCCCACCGCCTCTATGTCGAATTGTAATTCGTCCGGTATTATTTCTTCCGCCTGTTTTCCGTAGCGCCCTCGTTAAACTTTTTTCTGGTTTATCTGTCGTCAAATCTGCAAAATCCGGTCGGGACGCAAAACGCGATCCAGGCGTAACTGGCTTTAATTGTCTTACACCCATGATTAACTCGCTGTTTCTCCACGTAAAAGATCAATAGTTGAACCAGCATCTAATGTAATGATTGCCTTCTTATAATCAGATCTTTTTCCATTTGTTCTAATTGTACGGCCTCCGCTTCGAACCGTCATTTGCTTATATTTCCCTATCCGATTCATGGTTGCCACTTTTGAAACCTTAACATCAAATTTCATTTCAATAGCTTTTTTAATCTCTGTTTTATTCGCATCGGAAGACACAAAAAAAGCGAATTTATTTTCTCGCTCTTCAAGAATTGCCATTTTTTCTGTTAATATTGGTTTAATTATAATTTTTGTATACATTTTGCTAACTCGCCAATATGTCAGTTAATACAGCTATACTAGCTTTATCGATCACTAAAATTTCACAATCAATAATATCATATGTGCTTACTTTTGCAGCATCAACCAAATATACATTCCGAAGATTCCTTGAAGCTTTATCAAGATTATCATCTCTACCGGTAATGAGAATTGTGACTTTTTTATTTTGAATATTTAATTTATTTAAAATGGAAATAAAATCAGAAGTTTTGTGACTAGATAACGATAAATCTTCAATCACCATCAAATTACCATCCGCAGCCTTACTTGATAAGACTGAACGACGAGCTAAACGACTCATTTTTTTTGGTAATTTATGATTGTATTCATGCGGTTCTGGCCCAAATATTGTTCCACCACCTTTCCATAAAGGGGATCTAATTGTTCCTGCACGAGCCATTCCGCGACCTTTCTGTTTAAAAGGTTTTCTACCACCACCTCTCACTAAAGCTCTATTTTTTGTGGCATGAGTTCCTTGACGCATGTTTGTCATTTCTGCTAAAACAGCTTGACGTACAACTGCAGAATTCGGCTCAATACCAAATACAGTATTATCTGCGGTAATATTTCCGGATTTTGATCCATCGAGTGCTATTATATCTAATTTCATATTATTTTGAAATAATTACGGTTCCGTTTTTTGCACCCGGAACTGCACCTTTTACTAATAATTGATTATTCTCAATATCTACTTTCATGATTTCTAGATTTTCAATGGTCACTTTAGAATTACCAAGATGCCCGGCCATTCTCATACCAGGAAAAACACGGGAAGGATCTGATGCTTGCCCAATTGAACCGGGAGCCCTTTCAGTATGTCCATTACCATGCGTTTTCCTTTGGCGAGAAAAATTGTGTCTTTTAATTACACCTGCAAAACCTTTTCCTTTCGACGTCCCAGAAACACTTACATATTCCCCTTCTTGAAACAGACCTACATGAAATGCCTGACCAGTTTTATATTCAAAACCAGGTACTTTATCAAATTCTACTATTATTTTCTTGGATGAAACATTGGCTGCATCAAAATGACCTTGCAGTGGTTTAGTTGTATGCTTGGGCTTTCTTTCACCATATCCAACTTGTATTGCGTCGTACCCATCATTCTTAATTGTTTTAATTTGGGTTACAGTACATGGCCCCGCATCCAAAACAGTAACAGGAACAATATTCCCATTGTCATCAAAGATTCGAGTCATTCCAACTTTTTTGCCAATTAATCCACGCATGATTAAACCTTAATCTCAATATCTACACCAGCAGGTAAATCTAATTTCATTAGAGATTCAACTGTTTTTGGAGTCGAGTTTAAAATATCAATTAACCGCTTATGGATCTTTGTCTGAAATTGCTCCCGTGATTTTTTATTAACATGAGGGGAACGTAATACAGTATAGATAGAACGTTTTGATGGAAGCGGAATTGGACCGGAAATAATTGCTCCAGTAGATTTCGCCGTCTTAACAATCTTTTCTGTTGATTTATCTAACAAAATATGATCGTATGCTCTTAAACTAATTCTAATCGTTTGATTGGCCATTATGTTATTTTATTCAGTAATTGATGTTACAACACCAGCGCCAACAGTATGACCGCCTTCACGGATTGCAAATCGAAGCTCTGTATCCATAGCGATAGGTGTAATTAATTCAACATTAAATTCTACATTATCACCCGGCATGACCATTTCTGTTCCACTTTCAAGTGTGACAACACCGGTTACGTCTGTTGTACGAAAATAGAACTGAGGACGATACCCATTAAAAAAGGGGGTATGACGACCGCCTTCTTCTTTCTTCAAGATATAGACACTGGCTTTAAACTTTGTATGCGGTGTAATACTTCCGGGCTTGGCTAAAACCATACCACGACCTAAGTCATCTTTATCAACACCCCGAAGAAGCAATCCTGCATTATCGCCAGCTCGACCTTCATCCAAAAGCTTCCTGAACATTTCTATACCAGTGACTGTGGTCTTTGTATCTTTACCCATTCCAAGTATAGAGATTTCATCACCTACTTTAACAATTCCACGTTCAATTCGGCCTGTCCCAACCGTTCCACGACCTGTAATGGAAAAAACATCCTCAACAGGCATTAAGAAAGGTTTATCCACATCACGTTTTGGTTCCGGGATAAAGGTATCACATGCTTCCATAAGGTCCACAATGCATTGATTAGCGGCTTCATCTCCAGGAGAATTCAACGCATTCAGTGCCGATCCTTTAATGATGGGTGTATCATCACCCGGAAAATCATATTCATTCAATAAATCACGAAGCTCCATTTCAACCAGTTCTATTAATTCTTCATCATCTACCTGATCTGTCTTATTCATAAAGACAACCATAGAAGGAACATTCACCTGCTTAGCCAAGAGCACATGCTCACGGGTTTGAGGCATAGGACCATCTGCTGCAGATACAACCAGAACGGCACCATCCATCTGAGCTGCTCCTGTAATCATATTTTTGATATAGTCAGCGTGACCGGGACAATCCACGTGAGCATAATGACGGTTTTCTGTCTCATACTCTACGTGAGCGGTCTGAATCGTAATACCACGCTCTCGTTCTTCCGGGGCATTATCAATACTATCAAATGGCATTGCCTCAGCAAAACCACGGGCGCTCTGCACCATGGTAATTGCTGCTGTCAATGTGGTCTTTCCATGATCCACGTGACCAATCGTACCGATGTTCACGTGGGGTTTCGTTCTTTTAAATTTTTCTTTTGCCATTTTTATACTCCAAAGATGTATTTATTAAGAGGCTTTTCCATGTACTTTTTCCAGAATCTCAGTTTCGATACTGGTTGGTACTTGTTGATATTTTGCAAATTCCATATGAAAAACAGCCCGGCCTTGCGTTATAGATCTAAGATCTGTTACATAGCCAAACATTGCACTTAGTGGAACAAATGCCCTTACAACCTGAGCCTGATTACGCTGCTCCATTCCTTCTATTTTCCCTCGGCGTGAGCTTAAGTCCCCCATAACATCGCCTAGGTATTCATCGGGGACAATAACTTCAACTCTCATGATTGGCTCCATCAATTTTGGCGATGCTTTTTTACAAGCATCTTTAATTGCCATAGATCCCGCAATTTTAAAAGCCATTTCCGATGAATCAACATCATGATAAGATCCAAATACGAGTTCAACACGAATATCTTCAATTGGATACCCGGCAATTACACCATTTTTAATAGCTTCTTTCATACCTGCATCAACCGATGGGATATATTCACGAGGAATAACCCCACCAACAATTTTATTTTCAAAATGATACCCCTTCCCAGGATCATTCGGCTCAACATTAATAACGACGTGACCATATTGACCGCGGCCACCAGACTGTCGAACAAATTTCATTTCTACATTAGATACGGCCTTGGTAATAGATTCGCGATATGCGACCATAGGCATTCCAATATTTGCCCGAACCTTAAATTCACGAAGGAGTCGATCAACTAATATTTCTAAATGTAATTCACCCATTCCAGCAATAATAGTTTGCCCAGTTTCTTCATCCGTTGAAACACGAAATGTCGGGTCTTCTTCACCCAATTTCTGGAGCCCTCTTGACAACGTATCTTGATCTCCCTTACTTACTGGTTCTACAGATACAGCCACAACGGGTTCTGGGAAATCCATCGACTCTAGAATAATTTGGTTTTTTTCATCACAAAGCGTATGCCCTGTTTTTACGCGCTTAAGTCCAATCGCAGCAACAATTTCACCCGTAGAGACACTTTCTCTTTCTTCACGCTTATTGGAATGCATGAGCAATATACGCGAGATTCTTTCTCGTTTGCCCGATGTTGGATTATAAACATAGGATCCAGCTTTTAACTTTCCAGAATAAACTCTCATATAAGTTAGCTTTCCAACAAATGGATCAGTCATAATTTTAAAAGCAAGCGCACTAAATGGAGAATCATCACTAGGTTCACGCTTCAATAAAACATCTGAATCACGAGGATCGGTTCCTGTAACAATACCAACATCAAGAGGTGAAGGTAAAAGATTTACCACCGCATCTAATAATCGCTGCACACCTTTATTTTTGAATGCAGAACCACATAGAGTTGGAATAAAAGTATTATCTATACACCCTTTTCTGATTGCTGCTTTTAATTCATCTATAGAAATCTCTTCATCTGAAAGATATTTTTCCATCAGATGCTCATCATAGGTAGCTGTCTCTTCAATAAGATGATGACGCCATTTATCAGCTTCTTCCTGCATATCCGCAGGAATGTCGCCATATTCAAAATGTGAGCCCATAGAACTTTCATTGTAGAGGATTGATTTCATCTCCAATAAATCAATGATCCCCGTAAACATTTCGCCCGAACCAATGGGTATAACCAAAGGTAATGGAGCAGCTCCCAACCGGTCTTTAATCATTTTAACAACATTAAAAAAGTCAGCACCCACTCGATCCATTTTATTCACAAATGCAATTCGAGGAACATTATATTTATCAGCCTGACGCCAAACTGTTTCGCTTTGAGGCTCCACACCTCCAACTGCACAAAAAACTCCTACAGCACCATCTAATACCCTAAGAGACCTTTCAACTTCAACAGTGAAATCAACATGCCCAGGCGTATCAATAATATTGATTCGATGATCATCCCAAATACAAGTTGTTGCAGCAGATGTAATTGTAATTCCACGCTCTTGCTCTTGTTCCATCCAATCCATAGTTGCAGCGCCATCATGAACTTCACCAATACGGTGAGTACGACCTGTATAAAACAGAACTCGTTCTGTCAAGGTTGTTTTTCCAGCATCAATGTGGGCCATTATGCCAATATTTCTTACATGATCTAATTTTGTATGCTTCAAAGTACTATTCTAATTCAATTATTAACGAAAATGAGCAAATGCTTTATTTGCGTCTGCCATGCGATGGGTATCATCTTTCTTCTTGACTGCCCCGCCTTCACCGTTTGCAGCTGAGATTAATTCTGTTGCTAATTTTTCAGACATGGGTTTTCCAGATCGTCCACCTGCTGCATTTATAATCCACTGTGATGCGAGATAAAAACGACGATTTTTAGGCACTTCAATTGGCACCTGATACGTTGCACCACCAATTCTTCGAGATTTGACCTCAACGGATGGAGATGTGTTTTCAATTGCCTTTTCAAAAATCTTTAGCCCGTCCGATTTGGTGCGTTGTTTAATTAAATCCATTGCACCATAAAAAATCTTTTCAGCTATACCTTTTTTGCCTTGCACCATGACATAGTTAACAAATTTTGCAACTAGTTTATCATTATACACAGGATCTGGTAATATTTGTCTATGTTCTGGTCGTCTACGTCTCATATCTAATTTTAATATTTTTACTTAGGCTTTTTCGCCCCATAACGGGAACGACTTGTTTTACGGTCACTCACTCCTGCAGTGTCCAATGTACCTCTTATAACATGATATCGAACACCAGGTAAATCTTTTACACGCCCCCCTTCAATAAGAACAATACTATGCTCTTGGAGATTATGGCCTTCTCCAGGAATGTAAGCCGCAACTTCCATCCCATTAGTTAACCTAACACGTGCGACTTTTCTAAGCGCTGAGTTCGGTTTTTTAGGCGTTGTTGTGTACACACGTGTGCACACCCCACGTTTTTGGGGGTTGCTCATAAGTGCCGGCGTGCTTGTTTTCTTTAAAACACGTTTCCGGCCTTTGCGAACTAATTGATTTATCGTCGGCATATCGTTTTATCCAAAGCCTATAAAATTACGAAATATTTTGAAAATACTGCAATAGTCATTTGATTTATTTTCATTTAATTTTACGCGACTGCGTCTTCAAGTAAAGAGTCTGAATCATCGTCATTTTCGTGGACTCCAACAAGTATATCTCTAATACCTGGAGTACCAGTTCCAGCAGGGATCAGTTTTCCAACCGCAACATTTTCCTTTAATCCCAGTAAATAATCTGTTTTACCCGCAGTGGAAGCGTCCGTTAGCACACGAGTAGTTTCTTGGAAAGACGCTGCAGATATAAAACTTTCTGTATTTAAAGAAGCTCGTGTTATTCCCATCAAAATTGGCTCAAAAGTTGCCGGTTTTGTTTTTCGATAGGTAGCTACTACCATCCCACTAAGTTTCAACTCCTTATTGATCTCAAGAAATTCAGAACGATCAATCATGGTTTCTGATTCCAAATCTGAATCACCCACCTTATCTACAATTACCATTTTTGAGATTCTTTCATTCTCTGAAAAGAACTCTTTTTTAGAGATTTTATCCTCTTCAAGAAACCATGTGTCACCCGTATCTTTCACGCTTACTTTTAACATCATCTGGCCCACAATAACTTCAATATGCTTATCATTAATCTTCACGCCTTGGAGACGATAAACTTCCTGTATTTCATTTACTAGATAATCTCTTACTGCTGCAGGTCCTAGGACATGTAAAATATCATTAGGAGAAATCGCGCCTTCACAGAGATTTGTTCCAGCATTAACAAAGTCCCCTTCATGCACGATAACATGTTTTCCATAAGGAATTGAGTATGTTCTTTCTTCTCCATCACTCCCCATAACATGAATCTTTCTTACGCCCCGTTTTGTATCACCAAACCGGACATTACCATTGATCTCTGACATTACAGCAGGGTTTGATGGTTTCCGAGATTCAAATAATTCCGCGACTCGCGGTAGTCCACCTGTAATATCTCGAGTTTTACCCACATCTTTAGGGATCTTAACTAAGGTTTGCCCACGTTCAACAGATTTTTTATCTGTTACAACTAATGTTGCCTTAACTGGGAGAATAGTTCCACCAGCTAAAATTTTTCCTTTTTTATCGACAATTTCAATATGTGGGCTAAGTTTCCTGTCTCGCGCCTCTACAACAACCATCTGTTTTTTACCGCCTTCTACAGATTCTACAGCGTAAGTATCACCTTCAATAAAATCCTTCAATGAAACTAAACCTGTTTCACGCGCTAAAATGATATCCGTATATGGATCCCATTGAATTAATGTAGTTTTTGCTGGAATTTCATCACCTTCATTTACAAAGACAGTTGATCCATAAGGAACATTAAATGAAGCATTTTGCTTATCGTCCTTATCTAGAATAAAGAGTTTTGCATGACGAACCATACATCGTCGAACCTTAGTACCTGCTTCATCAATTGTATCTGCAAAATCGTAATTATCAGAGAAATTTACTCTACCAGGTCGTTTTGTGACCATTTCAGATTGCTCAATAATTCGAGTAGCAGTACCCCCAATATGAAAAGTACGCAATGTTAACTGCGTACCGGGCTCACCAATACTTTGAGCAGCACGAATACCGACAGCGGTTCCAATATCAACTAATTGATGAGTTGATAGATCCCAACCGTAACATTTTGCACAACATCCACGTTTTGCTTCACAAGTTAGGATAGACCGGATACGAACATTTTCAACACCACTATCTCCAATCAATTCAGATTCTTCTTCTTCAATGACCGCTCCAGCTTTTACAACAACTTTCCCTTTCACAATAAAGTCATCAAGTATGGTTCTTCCTAATATTCGGTCAGCTAAAGGCTCTATAATCTCTTCGCCTTCTTTTAAATCTGCAATAAGAATACCATTAATTGTGTTACAATCAGTAATATACACAACCACGTCTTGAGCAACATCCACAAGACGACGTGTTAAATATCCTGCATCAGCTGTTTTCAATGCAGTATCAGCTAATCCTTTCCGAGCTCCGTGAGTCGAAATAAAATATTCAAAAACGGACAATCCTTCTTTAAAGTTTGATGTAATGGGAGATTCAATGATTTCACCCACACCGCCTTTCATAGACTTTTTTGGTTTAGCCATTAATCCACGCATCCCCGCTAACTGCTTAATCTGATCTTGAGAACCACGTGCACCGGAATCCGCCATCATATATACGGGATTAAATCCATTACGATCTTTTTTTAATGAATCCATCATCGAACCAGCCACACGATTGGTTGCATGTGTCCAAATATCAATGACCTTATTATATCTTTCACCATCGGTTAAGATATGACGATCAAATTTGCTTTTTATTTCATCAACTTTAACCTGTGCTTCATTAAGGATTTCATCTTTCCGATCAGGTATTAAAATATCGCTTATTGCAATCGACACACCACTGATAGTTGCTATTTTGAATCCGAGATCCTTTAATTTATCCAATAAAAGGACAGTTTGATAATTTCCTGTAAGCAAATATGCATTGTTTACAACTTGGGTTAATTTCTTTTTATTAATGACTTCATTAACGAAATCTAAGTTTTCTGGGAGGACTGAATTAAAGATTATTCGCCCAACAGTTGTATTTTTAATCCATTTCCCATTATAACGTACATTTACAATCGCATGGAGGCCTACAGCTTTATTTTCATAAGCCAATACACCTTCTTCAATGGAACTAAATAATTTCCCTTCGCCCTTGTCGCCTTCTTTTGGACAAGTCAAATAGTAACATCCCAATACCATATCCTGAGAAGGGACAGCAATGGGTTGACCATTTGCTGGATGGAGAATATTATGACTAGCCAACATGAGCATCCTTGATTCCATTTGTGCTTCCAAAGAAAGCGGAACGTGAACGGCCATTTGGTCACCGTCAAAGTCAGCATTAAAAGCTGAACAAACTAATGGGTGCAATCGGATTGCTTTACCATCTACAAGAACAGGCTGAAATGCCTGAATCCCTAATCTATGAAGAGTAGGTGCACGATTGAGAAGGACAGGATGGTCTTCTACAACATATTCTAAAACTTTATATACAACCGGCTCACGGTTTTCGACCATGAGTTTTGCACTTCTTGGTGTTTGGGTATAACCGCGTGCCATCAGTTCATGAATCATATGTGGCTTGAATAATTCGAGTGCCATATTTTTAGGCAATCCACATTCATGAAGTTTCAAGCTCGGCCCAACAACAATTACGGAACGACCGGAATAGTCAACTCTTTTTCCAAGTAAATTTTGACGAAATCGACCAGTTTTTCCACGAAGCATATCGGAAAGCGATTTCAATGGACGTCGAGAGCCACTACGAATTGCAGTTTTCCGTCTATTATTATCAAATAAAGCATCAACAGCTTCCTGAAGCATCCGTTTTTCATTTCTTAAAATGACGTCAGGAGCATTTATTTCCATTAATTGCTTGAGGCGATTATTACGAATAATGATCCGTCGATATAAATCGTTCAAATCAGAAGCTGCAAACCGACCACCTTCCAGTGGTACCAAAGGACGTAATTCGGGGGGAATTACAGGTAAAATTGAAACAATCATCCATTCAGGTTTATTTAAACGCTTTTTAGTTGGATCAGGTACGAAGGATTGAACAACTTTCATACGCTTTAAGGCATCTGCTCTTTTTTGCTTCGATTTGGATGTTTTAACAATATCCACCAATTCTTTTTTCAAATCGGGAATGCTCATCCGAGAAAGCATTTCTTTCATGGCTTCGCCACCCATGGTCGCATAAAAATAATTTTCATTATCTCTATCTTCCTCTGAAACGGCCATATAACCATGCTGTTGCTCAATTTCAAGGTATTCATCTTCATCAATCATTTGAAAAGGCTCTAACCCACTTCCACCCGGCTCAATAACCATAAACATTTCATAATAAATGACACGCTCAAGCTCTTTGGTACTTTTGCCCGAAAGATAACTTATTTTACTTGGGATAGATCGAAGATACCAAATGTGAACAACAGGTACAGCAAGAGTAATATGACCCATGCGTTGGCGTCGAACCTTTTTACGAGTTACCTCTACGCCACAACGGTCACAAATAATTCCACGGTAACGGATACCTTTATATTTACCGCAATGACATTCATAGTCTTTGACCGGTCCAAAGATCTTTTCACAAAAAAGACCATCTTTTTCTGGTTTATAGGAACGGTAATTAATTGTCTCCGGTTTTAGGACCTCGCCGTAAGAACGAGCAAGAATCATTTCTGGAGACGCTAATCCAATTGTGATTGAACTAAATGATTTTGATGTGTCAATACTGGTTGATTGAATGTAAGTCAAAGTTAGTACTCCCTGGGTTAATCCAGTTCTACATCAATGCAAAGACCTTGAAGTTCTTTGATCATTACATTGAAAGATTCAGGTGATGAGAATTCAGGCATTTGTTCGCCGCGAACGATTGAGTTATAGACTTTTGATCGGCCTTCAACATCATCGGACTTCACGGTTAATAACTCATGAAGTGTATGAGCTGCACCATAAGCCTGCAGAGCCCAAACTTCCATTTCACCTAAACGCTGTCCACCAAATTGAGCTTTTCCACCCAATGGTTGTTGCGTTATAAGTGAATAAGGCCCCGTTGAACGCGCATGCATTTTATCGTCAACCATATGGCTCAATTTCAACATATAAATGTTTCCAATTGTAACCGGATTGTCAAAGTACTCACCGGTTATACCATCGATTAAACGAGCTTTACCTGATTGGGGAAGACCTGCTTTCTCAAGTTCTTTCAAAACATCATCAGGTGTAGCACCATCAAATACTGGTGTTGCAAATTTTTGTCCAGTGACTTCGCCAACCCATCCAAGCATGGTTTCATATAATTGCCCCAAGTTCATCCGAGATGGTACACCCAACGGATTTAAGACAATATCTACGGGGGACCCATCTTCCATAAACGGCATATCTTCTTCTGGAACGATTGTCGCAACGATACCTTTGTTACCATGGCGACCGGCCATTTTATCACCCACTGAAATTTTTCGCTTTTGAGCGACAAAGACTTTAGCCAATTTTAAAATCCCGGGTTGGAGTTCATCACCGATTCGAAGTTTGAAAATCTCACGTTCAAGATTTGTTTCAATTCGAGCCCACTCTTCCCTAAAAGATCGCCAAACAGCTTTAATCTTTTTCCAGACTGCAACATCTTCAATCCAAGATTCGTCTTGTGCAAAACGCTCCATGTCGAAGCTGTTTATTCTCTTTAAAGTAAGTGTGGTGGATTTTTTAATCAGGGTTTTTTCTGATGATAAATCACGGATACCGTTTGAAATCTGATCTTTCAATAAATTTGTCAGTTTTTCGTCTCGGGATGCTTTTAATAGTTTTTTTGATTCTCCAGCATTTTTTTGAAATAGAAGGATCTGTTCTCGCTCTTCTTTTTTAGTTCTTTTTGCCTGTTTTTCAAAAAGTTGTGTTTTAATAACCACTCCTCTTATTCCAGGTTCAGCTTTTTTAGAAGCATCTTTTACTTCTCCAGCTTTTTCACCAAAAATTGCTCTCAGAAGTTTTTCTTCTGGTGTAGGATCTGTTTCACCTTTCGGCGTTACTTTCCCGATCAGGATATCTCCTTCTGCAACACGTGCACCTACACGAATTATACCGGATTCATCCAGATCTTTTGTCGCTTCTTCGCTCACATTTGGAATTTCAGGAGTCAATTCTTCTTGACCACGTTTCGTATCACGAACTTCAAGTTCAATTTCATTACAATGAACTGAACTGAGAATGTCATCCTTTACCAATCTTTCACTGATAACAATAGCATCTTCAAAATTGTAACCTCTCCAAGGCATAAATGCCACACGGATATTAGATCCTAATGCTAGTTCACCATTTTCAGTTGCAGCACCATCAGCTATAACATCGCCTTCCTTAACTTGTGTTCCCTGGCTAATAATGGGTCTTTGGTTATGAACAGTATTTTGATTCGTTCTCTTAAATTTCTTGAGTTTGATTTCGACTATATTTTCACCTTCGAAGAGAGCCAATGAATCCATCACATCCTTGCGTTTGATAAGGATTTTTTCAGAATCAACATAAGTAATTCTTCCTGCGACAGGAGATGCAACAGCGGATCGTGAATCAACAGCTACCTTAGCTTCAATGCCTGTACCAACAATGGGCGCTTGCGGCTTCATCAATGGAACGGCTTGGCGTTGCATATTTGATCCCATTAATGCACGGTTAGCATCATCATGCTCTAAAAAAGGAATTAATGCGGCAGCGACACTCAAAATCTGATTTGGAGATACCTCAACAAAATTCACATCACCAGGACTTACCATTGGAAAATCACCTTTAACACGTGCTCGGATTTTTTCTTGAATCAATTTACCCTTTTCGTCTCTTTCTGTTGATGCCTGTGCAACAAGCACACGATCTTCATCATCAGCAGATAGGTATTGGATCTTATTGGTAACAACGGAGTCACCTAATAGCTTCCGAACCTTACGATAAGGCGATTCAATAAAACCATGATCATTTACCTCTGCAAACATTGCTAATGATGAAATCAATCCAATGTTTGGACCCTCAGGTGTTTCAATAGGACAAAGACGTCCATAATGAGTATAGTGAACATCCCTAACCTCGAAACCGGCTCTTTCACGAGTCAACCCACCAGGCCCAAGTGCAGAAATACGTCTTTTATGAGTGATTTCAGCAAGTGGATTAGTTTGATCACCAAATTGAGAAAGCTGCGATGTTCCAAAGAATGTATTAATCACAGTTGTTACAACACGAGAATTAATTAAATCCTGTGGTGTAATACTTTCGGACTCACGCAAATTCATTCTTTCATGAATTGTACGTATCATTCTACTCAATGCAACACTGAATTGGTTGGTTAATTGCTCTCCAATGGTTTTTACGCGACGATTTCCGAGATGGTCAATATCGTCAACACCTCTTTCGCCCTTGCGCATTTCAATTAGAAAATTTATCACCTGAATAATATCATCCATGGTTAAGACGGTATCTTCTACTGGAACATCCAAATTAAATTGCTGATTTAAGCGGTAGCGCCCAACTTGACCAAGGTCATATTTTTTAGGGCTAAAGAAAATCCTCTCAATAAATTTTTGAGCTGTTTCCAGATTCGGCGGCTCACTTGCACGTATAAGTTGATATACGGCAGCCAATGCTTCCTCTGTACTACGAGTTGGATCTTTTTCTATTGTATTTAATAGCAACATTGAATGGAAGTTTTTATTTCCATCTACTACATGTATTTCAGTGATACCAGCTTCTTTTAATTCTTCTGCATTTTCTACGGTTAATTCAGTTCCACCTTCAAAAAAGATTTCACCTGTTCGTGTATCAACAATATCTTCAGTCACTGTAGCACCAATATATTGATTAATGTCTACTTTTTTCAGATTTAAAGATTTCATTGACCCAAATGCATTAAAAATATCAGTATTGGTTGAATATCCAAGAGCTCTCAATAACATCGTTACAGGGAATTTCCTACGACGGTCAATAATCACAAATAAACAATCATTTATGTCTGTCGTAAAATCTACCCAAGATCCCCGCGCTGGAATTATTCTAGCTTGATACAGTTTTGTACCATTCGGGTGAATAGATTCATCAAAGAATACACCCGGAGATCGTTGGAGCTGAGATACAATGACCCGTTCGGCACCATTAATAATAAAGGTTCCTTTGTCAGTCATATAAGGGATATTTCCAAAATACACATCCTGTTCAATACTTTGGGCATATTCGTTCTTATTATTCTCGTCCGTAATATGCAAAGCCAAACGAACGCGGAGTGGTGCGGAATAAGTTACACCACGATCCAAACATTCGTCTGGTGTGTATTTTGGTTGTCCTAAATAATATGTTTTATATTGTAGGACATAATTCCGATGAGAATCCTCTATCGGAAATACATTATTAAAAACTCCCTCAAGTCCAATAGGTTTCCGCGCTTCCTGAGGAATCCATTCCTGCAGGAATTGCTGATAAGCCCTTGTTTGAATAGAGAGAAGATCTGGTACGTCCACGAAAGCAGGAATCTTGGAAAAAGAAATCCGCCCGTTGGATTGAGTCGTTGTGGCTCCCAATTAAGCCTCCCGAATTTTAATTAGAAAAAGAATAAAAGTTATGATAATTGAACTTATGCTAGTTCAACTTCGGCACCTGCTTCTTCAAGCTGTGCTTTAATATCGTTTGCTTCTGATTCAGAAATACCTTCTTTCACGGCTTTCGGCGCAGAATCAACTAATTCCTTTGCTTCTTTCAATCCCAAAGCAGTTATACTACGAACAGTTTTAATCACATTGATTTTTGCCTGTCCTACTGATTTAAGAATAACATCAAATTCGGTTTTTTCAGCTGCGGCTGCTTCACCTGCTGCAGGTGCGACTGCTACGGCAACAGGGGCTACTGCTGTTACACCAAATTTGTCTTCGATTTCACTGATGAGTTCTGAGATTTCTATCATATTTGATTCTTCAAGATATGAGAGAACGTCTGCTCGAGTAACTGCCATTTGGACTACTCCTTACGGTTTTTTTAAGATTAAGATTTTTTTTCTTTTAAACTATTCAATACGCCAATCGCATTCTGTAACGGCGAAACGAGTGTGGACACCAATTTCTGCAATGGACTACTAAGCATTGCAACAAGCTGAGAAAGTAATTCTTCCTTACTTGGCATATCGGCTAACTTTTTGAATTCTTCTCCTGGAAGAAATTCACCTTCAAATAAAATACCCTTTACAGTAGGTAAATCATTATCCTTTGTGAATTCTTTAATAACTTTCGCTGGCGCAACGGGTTCATCATACGAGATGGCAATTGCAGTTGACCCAGTCAATACTTCACTAAGCCCACTAATATTATTTTGCTCAGCTGCTAATTTTATGAGTGTATTTTTTGCAACTTTATATTCTACATTTGCTTTAAAAAATTCACTGCGAAGTTTTGTGATATCACCAACATTAAGCCCATGATATTCAGTAAAATAGACTGCTTTAGCCTTCGAGAAGGTCTCTTTCAGTTCACTTACTTGATCTATATTTTTTGTATTAGGCATACCTTTACCTTATGGATGAATGATCAATTTGAATTCCAGGCCCCATTGTAGATGAAACAGACATTTTTTCTAAAAACTGTCCTTTCACCGATGCAGGACGCGCTTTCATAATTGTATCATAAACAGTCTGAATATTTTCGACTAATTTTTCTGTACCAAATGAAACTTTTCCGCAGGTAACATGGATGATTCCTGTTTTTTCAACTCGTAGTTCAACTTGCCCCGCTTTTAAATCTTTTACAGCTTTTGCAACATCCATAGTTACTGTACCACTTTTTGGGTTTGGCATTAACCCTTTTGGCCCAAGGATTCTACCCAACTTACCTAATTCACCCATCATGTCTGGAGTGGCAACAATTTTATCTACCTCAGTCCATCCATTTTTGATTTTTGTCAAATAATCTTTATTCCCGACAAAATCTGCACCAGCTTCTTGAGCTTCTTTTTCTTTTGGGCCCTGCGTCAAAACTAAAACTGTTATTGCTTTACCTGTCCCATGTGGAAGTGGCGTAGTTACTCGAATATTTTCTTCGGCATGTCTTGGGTCCACATTTAGATTCATCGCCAAATCAACACTTTCATCAAATTTGCTGAATTTAAATTTCTGGACTAAATCCATTGCTTCCTGCAAAACATAAGTCTTAGACCTATCCAAGCCTTCATTTACAGATTTCATATTTTTTGATAGATTCATTTTAAAAACCTTAACCTTTAACTTCAATCCCCATTGATACACACGTCCCTTTAATCATCATCATTGCTTGCTCTATGGTATTTGCATTCAAATCTTGCATTTTAGCTTCAGCAATTGATCGTATATCTGCTTCTGTTACAGCGCCAACCTTTTCTCGATTAGGTTCACCTGACCCTTTCGCAATTTTTGCTGCTTTCAATATTAACCTAGCGGCCGGTGGCGTTTTGGTAATAAAGGTAAAGCTACGATCTGCGTAAACAGTGATTTCCACTGGGATAACATCGCCCATTTTATCTTGAGTTGACGCATTAAACGTTTTACAAAAATCCATAATATTTACACCATGTTGACCCAATGCCGGTCCTACAGGTGGTGCTGGATTTGCTTGACCAGCTTGAATTTGTAATTTGATAAATCCGATGACTTTCTTTGCCATGATATTTTAAACCTTTTTTAGCTTTCCATTACTACTTGTAAGTAGTCCAACTCTACAGGTGTTTGGCGTCCAAAAATACTTACCGATACCTTTAATTTTTGTTTTTCATGATTCACTTCTTGAACTAAACCAGAAAAATCAACAAATGGCCCATCCATAACTTTCACAGGATCGCCCACTTTATACGGAGGGGCTTCCGTGACACGAAGTGGACCATCTCCACCATCAAAATCCCCTAAAAATCGCTGCGCTTCTTCTGGCCTAATGGGTCGAGGAGCTCCTTTCGGGCCCACAAAAGATATTACACCATTAACATTTTCAAGGAGATAGCGGGTTTCCTTATCCATTTCTAATCGAACTAATAAATATCCCGGAAAAAACACACGTTCCTTAATTTTTTTCTTTCCATCTCTCATTTCAACAATATTTTCTGATGGCACCAGCACATCACCAATTTTCTCTTCCATACCTGATGTGGAGACATCAAACAAAATTGCTTCTTTTATTTTTTTTTCCTTACCGGAAATAACGCGTAATGTATACCAGTCCATTATTACAAAATAAAATTCAATATTTTGGATAAAAGAAAATCAACAAAGAACAAGAACACGATTAAAATGAGAGATAAGGTTAACACCACATAGGTGGATCCCTTTAACTCATCCCAATTTGGCCAAGATACTTTGTTCATCTCAAACTGAACGTCAGCGAAAAATTGCTGAAGTTTTTTAAACATTTAAATTTCCTTACTTTTACTCTTATTTCAAGAGCCTAATTATTCTGATCGCCTCAATTGGCTGCCTTCCAAATTTGCAGGAGAGACAGGACTTGAACCTGCAACCTACGGCTTTGGAGGCCGTTGCTCTACCAATTGAGCTACTCTCCTATTGTAACCTAGAAGCAAAAATCATATCCACTTCTAGCAAACTACTTCGTTTCTTTAAAAAGAACGTGTTTTCTAACAACAGGATCAAATTTTTTGTATTCAACACGACCAGGATGGAGTTTTTTACTCTTAGTAATCGTATATCGATAGCCAGTACCAGCTGTACTTTCAATTTGAATGATTGCGCGTTTACTGTTCCCAGCCATAATTATTTACCCTATTCAGTAATTGATGTTACAACACCAGCGCCAACAGTATGACCGCCTTCACGGATTGCAAATCGAAGCTCTGTATCCATAGCGATAGGTGTAATTAATTCAACATTAAATTCTACATTATCACCCGGCATGACCATTTCTGTTCCACTTTCAAGTGTGACAACACCGGTTACGTCTGTTGTACGAAAATAGAACTGAGGACGATACCCATTAAAAAAGGGGGTATGACGACCGCCTTCTTCTTTCTTCAAGATATAGACACTGGCTTTAAACTTTGTATGCGGTGTAATACTTCCGGGCTTGGCTAAAACCATACCACGACCTAAGTCATCTTTATCAACACCCCGAAGAAGCAATCCTGCATTATCGCCAGCTCGACCTTCATCCAAAAGCTTCCTGAACATTTCTATACCAGTGACTGTGGTCTTTGTATCTTTACCCATTCCAAGTATAGAGATTTCATCACCTACTTTAACAATTCCACGTTCAATTCGGCCTGTCCCAACCGTTCCACGACCTGTAATGGAAAAAACATCCTCAACAGGCATTAAGAAAGGTTTATCCACATCACGTTTTGGTTCCGGGATAAAGGTATCACATGCTTCCATAAGGTCCACAATGCATTGATTAGCGGCTTCATCTCCAGGAGAATTCAACGCATTCAGTGCCGATCCTTTAATGATGGGTGTATCATCACCCGGAAAATCATATTCATTCAATAAATCACGAAGCTCCATTTCAACCAGTTCTATTAATTCTTCATCATCTACCTGATCTGTCTTATTCATAAAGACAACCATAGAAGGAACATTCACCTGCTTAGCCAAGAGCACATGCTCACGGGTTTGAGGCATAGGACCATCTGCTGCAGATACAACCAGAACGGCACCATCCATCTGAGCTGCTCCTGTAATCATATTTTTGATATAGTCAGCGTGACCGGGACAATCCACGTGAGCATAATGACGGTTTTCTGTCTCATACTCTACGTGAGCGGTCTGAATCGTAATACCACGCTCTCGTTCTTCCGGGGCATTATCAATACTATCAAATGGCATTGCCTCAGCAAAACCACGGGCGCTCTGCACCATGGTAATTGCTGCTGTCAATGTGGTCTTTCCATGATCCACGTGACCAATCGTACCGATGTTCACGTGGGGTTTCGTTCTTTTAAATTTTTCTTTTGCCATTTTTATACTCCAAAGATGTATTTATTAAGAGGCTTTTCCATGTACTTTTTCCAGAATCTCAGTTTCGATACTGGTTGGTACTTGTTGATATTTTGCAAATTCCATATGAAAAACAGCCCGGCCTTGCGTTATAGATCTAAGATCTGTTACATAGCCAAACATTGCACTTAGTGGAACAAATGCCCTTACAACCTGAGCCTGATTACGCTGCTCCATTCCTTCTATTTTCCCTCGGCGTGAGCTTAAGTCCCCCATAACATCGCCTAGGTATTCATCGGGGACAATAACTTCAACTCTCATGATTGGCTCCATCAATTTTGGCGATGCTTTTTTACAAGCATCTTTAATTGCCATAGATCCCGCAATTTTAAAAGCCATTTCCGATGAATCAACATCATGATAAGATCCAAATACGAGTTCAACACGAATATCTTCAATTGGATACCCGGCAATTACACCATTTTTAATAGCTTCTTTCATACCTGCATCAACCGATGGGATATATTCACGAGGAATAACCCCACCAACAATTTTATTTTCAAAATGATACCCCTTCCCAGGATCATTCGGCTCAACATTAATAACGACGTGACCATATTGACCGCGGCCACCAGACTGTCGAACAAATTTCATTTCTACATTAGATACGGCCTTGGTAATAGATTCGCGATATGCGACCATAGGCATTCCAATATTTGCCCGAACCTTAAATTCACGAAGGAGTCGATCAACTAATATTTCTAAATGTAATTCACCCATTCCAGCAATAATAGTTTGCCCAGTTTCTTCATCCGTTGAAACACGAAATGTCGGGTCTTCTTCACCCAATTTCTGGAGCCCTCTTGACAACGTATCTTGATCTCCCTTACTTACTGGTTCTACAGATACAGCCACAACGGGTTCTGGGAAATCCATCGACTCTAGAATAATTTGGTTTTTTTCATCACAAAGCGTATGCCCTGTTTTTACGCGCTTAAGTCCAATCGCAGCAACAATTTCACCCGTAGAGACACTTTCTCTTTCTTCACGCTTATTGGAATGCATGAGCAATATACGCGAGATTCTTTCTCGTTTGCCCGATGTTGGATTATAAACATAGGATCCAGCTTTTAACTTTCCAGAATAAACTCTCATATAAGTTAGCTTTCCAACAAATGGATCAGTCATAATTTTAAAAGCAAGCGCACTAAATGGAGAATCATCACTAGGTTCACGCTTCAATAAAACATCTGAATCACGAGGATCGGTTCCTGTAACAATACCAACATCAAGAGGTGAAGGTAAAAGATTTACCACCGCATCTAATAATCGCTGCACACCTTTATTTTTGAATGCAGAACCACATAGAGTTGGAATAAAAGTATTATCTATACACCCTTTTCTGATTGCTGCTTTTAATTCATCTATAGAAATCTCTTCATCTGAAAGATATTTTTCCATCAGATGCTCATCATAGGTAGCTGTCTCTTCAATAAGATGATGACGCCATTTATCAGCTTCTTCCTGCATATCCGCAGGAATGTCGCCATATTCAAAATGTGAGCCCATAGAACTTTCATTGTAGAGGATTGATTTCATCTCCAATAAATCAATGATCCCCGTAAACATTTCGCCCGAACCAATGGGTATAACCAAAGGTAATGGAGCAGCTCCCAACCGGTCTTTAATCATTTTAACAACATTAAAAAAGTCAGCACCCACTCGATCCATTTTATTCACAAATGCAATTCGAGGAACATTATATTTATCAGCCTGACGCCAAACTGTTTCGCTTTGAGGCTCCACACCTCCAACTGCACAAAAAACTCCTACAGCACCATCTAATACCCTAAGAGACCTTTCAACTTCAACAGTGAAATCAACATGCCCAGGCGTATCAATAATATTGATTCGATGATCATCCCAAATACAAGTTGTTGCAGCAGATGTAATTGTAATTCCACGCTCTTGCTCTTGTTCCATCCAATCCATAGTTGCAGCGCCATCATGAACTTCACCAATACGGTGAGTACGACCTGTATAAAACAGAACTCGTTCTGTCAAGGTTGTTTTTCCAGCATCAATGTGGGCCATTATGCCAATATTTCTTACATGATCTAATTTTGTATGCTTCAAAGTACTATTCTAATTCAATTATTAACGAAAATGAGCAAATGCTTTATTTGCGTCTGCCATGCGATGGGTATCATCTTTCTTCTTGACTGCCCCGCCTTCACCGTTTGCAGCTGAGATTAATTCTGTTGCTAATTTTTCAGACATGGGTTTTCCAGATCGTCCACCTGCTGCATTTATAATCCACTGTGATGCGAGATAAAAACGACGATTTTTAGGCACTTCAATTGGCACCTGATACGTTGCACCACCAATTCTTCGAGATTTGACCTCAACGGATGGAGATGTGTTTTCAATTGCCTTTTCAAAAATCTTTAGCCCGTCCGATTTGGTGCGTTGTTTAATTAAATCCATTGCACCATAAAAAATCTTTTCAGCTATACCTTTTTTGCCTTGCACCATGACATAGTTAACAAATTTTGCAACTAGTTTATCATTATACACAGGATCTGGTAATATTTGTCTATGTTCTGGTCGTCTACGTCTCATATCTAATTTTAATATTTTTACTTAGGCTTTTTCGCCCCATAACGGGAACGACTTGTTTTACGGTCACTCACTCCTGCAGTGTCCAATGTACCTCTTATAACATGATATCGAACACCAGGTAAATCTTTTACACGCCCCCCTTCAATAAGAACAATACTATGCTCTTGGAGATTATGGCCTTCTCCAGGAATGTAAGCCGCAACTTCCATCCCATTAGTTAACCTAACACGTGCGACTTTTCTAAGCGCTGAGTTCGGTTTTTTAGGCGTTGTTGTGTACACACGTGTGCACACCCCACGTTTTTGGGGGTTGCTCATAAGTGCCGGCGTGCTTGTTTTCTTTAAAACACGTTTCCGGCCTTTGCGAACTAATTGATTTATCGTCGGCATATCGTTTTATCCAAAGCCTATAAAATTACGAAATATTTTGAAAATACTGCAATAGTCATTTGATTTATTTTCATTTAATTTTACGCGACTGCGTCTTCAAGTAAAGAGTCTGAATCATCGTCATTTTCGTGGACTCCAACAAGTATATCTCTAATACCTGGAGTACCAGTTCCAGCAGGGATCAGTTTTCCAACCGCAACATTTTCCTTTAATCCCAGTAAATAATCTGTTTTACCCGCAGTGGAAGCGTCCGTTAGCACACGAGTAGTTTCTTGGAAAGACGCTGCAGATATAAAACTTTCTGTATTTAAAGAAGCTCGTGTTATTCCCATCAAAATTGGCTCAAAAGTTGCCGGTTTTGTTTTTCGATAGGTAGCTACTACCATCCCACTAAGTTTCAACTCCTTATTGATCTCAAGAAATTCAGAACGATCAATCATGGTTTCTGATTCCAAATCTGAATCACCCACCTTATCTACAATTACCATTTTTGAGATTCTTTCATTCTCTGAAAAGAACTCTTTTTTAGAGATTTTATCCTCTTCAAGAAACCATGTGTCACCCGTATCTTTCACGCTTACTTTTAACATCATCTGGCCCACAATAACTTCAATATGCTTATCATTAATCTTCACGCCTTGGAGACGATAAACTTCCTGTATTTCATTTACTAGATAATCTCTTACTGCTGCAGGTCCTAGGACATGTAAAATATCATTAGGAGAAATCGCGCCTTCACAGAGATTTGTTCCAGCATTAACAAAGTCCCCTTCATGCACGATAACATGTTTTCCATAAGGAATTGAGTATGTTCTTTCTTCTCCATCACTCCCCATAACATGAATCTTTCTTACGCCCCGTTTTGTATCACCAAACCGGACATTACCATTGATCTCTGACATTACAGCAGGGTTTGATGGTTTCCGAGATTCAAATAATTCCGCGACTCGCGGTAGTCCACCTGTAATATCTCGAGTTTTACCCACATCTTTAGGGATCTTAACTAAGGTTTGCCCACGTTCAACAGATTTTTTATCTGTTACAACTAATGTTGCCTTAACTGGGAGAATAGTTCCACCAGCTAAAATTTTTCCTTTTTTATCGACAATTTCAATATGTGGGCTAAGTTTCCTGTCTCGCGCCTCTACAACAACCATCTGTTTTTTACCGCCTTCTACAGATTCTACAGCGTAAGTATCACCTTCAATAAAATCCTTCAATGAAACTAAACCTGTTTCACGCGCTAAAATGATATCCGTATATGGATCCCATTGAATTAATGTAGTTTTTGCTGGAATTTCATCACCTTCATTTACAAAGACAGTTGATCCATAAGGAACATTAAATGAAGCATTTTGCTTATCGTCCTTATCTAGAATAAAGAGTTTTGCATGACGAACCATACATCGTCGAACCTTAGTACCTGCTTCATCAATTGTATCTGCAAAATCGTAATTATCAGAGAAATTTACTCTACCAGGTCGTTTTGTGACCATTTCAGATTGCTCAATAATTCGAGTAGCAGTACCCCCAATATGAAAAGTACGCAATGTTAACTGCGTACCGGGCTCACCAATACTTTGAGCAGCACGAATACCGACAGCGGTTCCAATATCAACTAATTGATGAGTTGATAGATCCCAACCGTAACATTTTGCACAACATCCACGTTTTGCTTCACAAGTTAGGATAGACCGGATACGAACATTTTCAACACCACTATCTCCAATCAATTCAGATTCTTCTTCTTCAATGACCGCTCCAGCTTTTACAACAACTTTCCCTTTCACAATAAAGTCATCAAGTATGGTTCTTCCTAATATTCGGTCAGCTAAAGGCTCTATAATCTCTTCGCCTTCTTTTAAATCTGCAATAAGAATACCATTAATTGTGTTACAATCAGTAATATACACAACCACGTCTTGAGCAACATCCACAAGACGACGTGTTAAATATCCTGCATCAGCTGTTTTCAATGCAGTATCAGCTAATCCTTTCCGAGCTCCGTGAGTCGAAATAAAATATTCAAAAACGGACAATCCTTCTTTAAAGTTTGATGTAATGGGAGATTCAATGATTTCACCCACACCGCCTTTCATAGACTTTTTTGGTTTAGCCATTAATCCACGCATCCCCGCTAACTGCTTAATCTGATCTTGAGAACCACGTGCACCGGAATCCGCCATCATATATACGGGATTAAATCCATTACGATCTTTTTTTAATGAATCCATCATCGAACCAGCCACACGATTGGTTGCATGTGTCCAAATATCAATGACCTTATTATATCTTTCACCATCGGTTAAGATATGACGATCAAATTTGCTTTTTATTTCATCAACTTTAACCTGTGCTTCATTAAGGATTTCATCTTTCCGATCAGGTATTAAAATATCGCTTATTGCAATCGACACACCACTGATAGTTGCTATTTTGAATCCGAGATCCTTTAATTTATCCAATAAAAGGACAGTTTGATAATTTCCTGTAAGCAAATATGCATTGTTTACAACTTGGGTTAATTTCTTTTTATTAATGACTTCATTAACGAAATCTAAGTTTTCTGGGAGGACTGAATTAAAGATTATTCGCCCAACAGTTGTATTTTTAATCCATTTCCCATTATAACGTACATTTACAATCGCATGGAGGCCTACAGCTTTATTTTCATAAGCCAATACACCTTCTTCAATGGAACTAAATAATTTCCCTTCGCCCTTGTCGCCTTCTTTTGGACAAGTCAAATAGTAACATCCCAATACCATATCCTGAGAAGGGACAGCAATGGGTTGACCATTTGCTGGATGGAGAATATTATGACTAGCCAACATGAGCATCCTTGATTCCATTTGTGCTTCCAAAGAAAGCGGAACGTGAACGGCCATTTGGTCACCGTCAAAGTCAGCATTAAAAGCTGAACAAACTAATGGGTGCAATCGGATTGCTTTACCATCTACAAGAACAGGCTGAAATGCCTGAATCCCTAATCTATGAAGAGTAGGTGCACGATTGAGAAGGACAGGATGGTCTTCTACAACATATTCTAAAACTTTATATACAACCGGCTCACGGTTTTCGACCATGAGTTTTGCACTTCTTGGTGTTTGGGTATAACCGCGTGCCATCAGTTCATGAATCATATGTGGCTTGAATAATTCGAGTGCCATATTTTTAGGCAATCCACATTCATGAAGTTTCAAGCTCGGCCCAACAACAATTACGGAACGACCGGAATAGTCAACTCTTTTTCCAAGTAAATTTTGACGAAATCGACCAGTTTTTCCACGAAGCATATCGGAAAGCGATTTCAATGGACGTCGAGAGCCACTACGAATTGCAGTTTTCCGTCTATTATTATCAAATAAAGCATCAACAGCTTCCTGAAGCATCCGTTTTTCATTTCTTAAAATGACGTCAGGAGCATTTATTTCCATTAATTGCTTGAGGCGATTATTACGAATAATGATCCGTCGATATAAATCGTTCAAATCAGAAGCTGCAAACCGACCACCTTCCAGTGGTACCAAAGGACGTAATTCGGGGGGAATTACAGGTAAAATTGAAACAATCATCCATTCAGGTTTATTTAAACGCTTTTTAGTTGGATCAGGTACGAAGGATTGAACAACTTTCATACGCTTTAAGGCATCTGCTCTTTTTTGCTTCGATTTGGATGTTTTAACAATATCCACCAATTCTTTTTTCAAATCGGGAATGCTCATCCGAGAAAGCATTTCTTTCATGGCTTCGCCACCCATGGTCGCATAAAAATAATTTTCATTATCTCTATCTTCCTCTGAAACGGCCATATAACCATGCTGTTGCTCAATTTCAAGGTATTCATCTTCATCAATCATTTGAAAAGGCTCTAACCCACTTCCACCCGGCTCAATAACCATAAACATTTCATAATAAATGACACGCTCAAGCTCTTTGGTACTTTTGCCCGAAAGATAACTTATTTTACTTGGGATAGATCGAAGATACCAAATGTGAACAACAGGTACAGCAAGAGTAATATGACCCATGCGTTGGCGTCGAACCTTTTTACGAGTTACCTCTACGCCACAACGGTCACAAATAATTCCACGGTAACGGATACCTTTATATTTACCGCAATGACATTCATAGTCTTTGACCGGTCCAAAGATCTTTTCACAAAAAAGACCATCTTTTTCTGGTTTATAGGAACGGTAATTAATTGTCTCCGGTTTTAGGACCTCGCCGTAAGAACGAGCAAGAATCATTTCTGGAGACGCTAATCCAATTGTGATTGAACTAAATGATTTTGATGTGTCAATACTGGTTGATTGAATGTAAGTCAAAGTTAGTACTCCCTGGGTTAATCCAGTTCTACATCAATGCAAAGACCTTGAAGTTCTTTGATCATTACATTGAAAGATTCAGG
>JAPYRR010000063.1 GCA_029936885.1 Fidelibacterota bacterium
CTTGAGGGGCATGTGGCCTTAAGGCTGTGGGGGTTCGAGTCCCCCCTTCGGTACTAGCAATAATTTAAATTTAATACGTTCCCATAATTTTTGAAAATTAGATGTTGGTTTATGGAATTATTAGAAGAGTCCCTGTCCCCCGAAAGGAGTCAGTCGGGCGGCCATCGGTACTTCAAAAAAATATCTAACACAAATGCATTCTAAAAGTTGAATGATAATTCTCAAAATGAAATAAAGTCCAATATATAAGTTGGGCTTTTTTTATTGTCTTCAGCATTGCTCATATCAAATCCTTGGTTTAGATTTCCCGACTCTACAGCCCAATTGAGATGATAAAAAAACTAATTATTACATTAATTTTCCTCTGTGGCACATCCTTCGTGTTTGCACAAAATGTCACAATTTTCTTTTTAAAAGACGGATCAATCGTCCAGGGCAAGGTCGTTAATGAAAACCAAAATCGAATATTTTTAAAAACTGAACAGGGAACGATAAAGATTTTACCCATGAATATTCTTGGACGAGAAGATCTAGCTCGGGAAGGGGATCTAACCTATATGACTGATAGAGTGGATCATCTTCAAAATCACTTAGATCATATCACGGGTAAAGTAAATCAATTAAGTGACTCACTTAAAATGACATTGGATGACTTATATGATTTTTATAAAAATCTGGAAGTGATGCAAAATGAATTTGAGATTGATCTCTTGAGGCTGTATTCCCGTAGTCGGGAACAAAATATTCACATGGAAAATATTCAAAGTGATATGATTAACCATCAAGTTGATATTGCATTCAATAGGCAGAATCATACTGGATTGAGTGATACAGTTTTAATCATGCAAAAACAATTTCATAAGGCAAGTCGAAAACTGGATAACACAGCAAACCAATCATTACTTTTATCTGGGGCTGTCTCAAATATAAAAAGCGAACTTCAAACAGCAATAAGTGAACGCAAAGGTCATCAAAATCAAATTGATATTATGGCAGGGTCGCTGGCGCATTTGATTCAAGAGGTTCAAAAGGTTCAAACCAAATCGTTATCCATGGAAGAGGGGATTAATACTAATAAAAAAACGATTGATGCATTAACAGGAGAGCTAAAAATACAAACGAAAGCATTAATCCGAGGAATGGAAATAATGTTGGATGATTTTAATACACAGGTAAACTCAATAAATCTTAAACTAGACACCATGAGTGATCATTCAACCCAATCTCGTAAAATGATATCATCCCAGGTTGAAAAGATATCATCCCAGGTAGAAAAGATTAAAGAAGATTATAAAAAATTAGAATCAGAAGTAATTGGCCTTAGTCGAAAATTAAAAAAGGTAGATGAAAAGGTTGATCAATTGCCAAAAGAATAGCGATTCTATTCTAAATTAATTCCTTATTATTTATTAAAATCCGACCCGAATTTTCAATTAATTTTTATAAATACATAAACGATTTAAAGAGGCAACTATGACGTATTTATTGCGACTCATTACATTAATAGTTACGTGTACAAACTTATTTGCACAGGATCCTGAAGCATTATTAAGCGCTGGAGAGAATCAATTATTATCTGGTGACTTTATTGGGGCAGAAGCATCATACAATGCAGCATTACAGGTTGACCCTTCATTTGCACCTGCATTACAAGCATTATCTAAGCTTGCACTTCATATGGGTGATATTAAAAAAGCCAATGATTACTCTAATCAGGCTGTTCAGGCAGATGAAGATTCCAGAGATTGGTCTAATCAAATAACCAAGATTAGTGAAATTATTCAAAATGGAAATCGGGATGTCCATCAAGGTTTGTACGATGAAGCAATCGAAAAATATTCGTCAATATTGGAACAACACCCTTACTTTCCAGATGCCGAATTTTATATGGGATTAACTCGATTTCGTCAAAAGGATATAGAAGGTGCTGCTCTCCATTTTAGCAATGCATTGAACATTTATTCGGATCATGCGAAAGCAAGAAAGGGTCTGGATAATGTAACAAAACAATTCCTAAATGCAGGGAATAAATCGTATAAACGAGGAAATCTTAGTAAAGCAACCCGTTATTATCAAAAAGCTTTGGAGTTCGATCCGAATTTCTATCTGGCTTATTTCCAGTTGGGAGTACTAGAGAAAAAGCTGGGGCATTCGAAAATTGCGATTGATTATTTAAATAAGGTAATCGAAATAAAGCCTGAACATGATAAAACCTGGTTCACTCTTGGGTCAGTTTACGAATCCGATAGAAATACAGAATTAGCAATAGAACATTATAACAAAGCTATTGAACTAAATCCGGGCTATTCAAAAGCGTATGGAAACCTTGGCAAACTTCTTACAGAAACTCAAGAGTATAAACAGGCTGAGGATGTTTTAAAAACTGTAACACAAATCGATCCGAATTATGCTGATGGATTTATGCGATTAGGTTTACTTTATATTATGCAAGAAATGTGGATATCGGCTGTTGATAATCTTATTATATCTACGGGATTAGATGAGAAAGATTATAATAAATTTGTGAATTTGGCATCTGCATTAAATAAATTAGAACGATGGGATGAAGCATCTGTTGCTGCAAGATCTTGCACAGATTTAAAACAAAAATTTGGTGGCGGATGGTATGAACATGGTATTTCAGAGATGGGCCGCAGAAACAAAACTCGGGCAAAGAAACATTTTGAACGAGCTCACAATGACCGTGAATGGCGAGAAATGGCTGCACGAAAAATTGACGAAATCAATAATCCCGCAAAATACGAAAAATAAATAAATTGAATAAAAATATTATAAATGGGGTTGTTTTTGATTTAGACAACACACTTCTAGATTTCATGAAAATGAAGGAATTTGCTGTGAAATCTGCAATTAAGGGGATGATAGAAGCAGGATTAAGTGTTGATGAAGAAAAATCCTATAATGAAATCATTGGCATTTATGAAGAATTCGGATGGGAAAATCAAAAAGTCTTTGATGTATTTATTGAAAAACAAATTGGACATGTTGATAATAAATTTCTCGCCGCTGGAATTGTAGCCTACCGTAGAGCCAGAGAAGCAAATTTAATGGCCTACCCAAATGTTTATAAAACACTTATGGCCTTGGCAAAATCAGGCATCAAATTAGCTGTAGTCTCAGATGCTCCAAGTCGGGAAGCTTGGCTACGAATCTATTATTTAAATCTTTATCATTTCTTTGATGTTGTAATTACTTTTGATGATAGCGGAGAAAGAAAACCATCTGCAAAACCATTCCAAATGGCATTAGATGGAATGGACCTTCAAGCTGAAGAAACGATTATGATTGGAGATTGGCCAGATCGGGATGTGGTTGGCGCAAAGCAAATTGGAATGAAAACTGTTTTTGCAAGATATGGAGATACGTTCGGTACAATTAATTCTGGCGCAGATTGGGAGATAAATGATATATATCAACTTGTTGGAATTATCAACGAGTTAAACACAAGTGGCTAATATTTTTATTGGGACTGATTTAGTAGAAGTCTCTAGAATTCAGTCGGCGATAAAAGAAATCGGCAATCGGTTTTTAAATCGAATTTATACATCCACTGAACAAAATTATTGCCAATCCAAAGCCAATCCTGAAATACATTTTGCAGGACGGTTTGCTGCAAAAGAGGCAATCATGAAAGCCTTAAAATCGTCTGGCATTAACGATCCAATTGCATTTTCATCAATCGAAATTCAATCATCCAGTACAGGTGAGCCCATTGTGAATTTGGCATTCGAACATGATGGCATTTGTCGCGTGTCAATTTCTCATACGGATTCCCTTGCAATCGCATTTGCAATTTATACGGTCAAATGAGGCTGATTACCCGGGAACAATCACAGGCAATTGACAAAATTTCCATCAATGAATTGGGAATTCAAGGATCGACCTTAATGGGGAACGCAGGAAACCAGGTTGCAGAAAAAGCAATTTCAATATTAGAGGGCGTACCGAATCCTATTATCCTGATCATTTGTGGAAAAGGGAATAATGGAGGAGATGGTTTTGCGGCAGGTATCAAACTATTCCAGAATAATTACACGGTACACATTCATTCCATTCCTACGCCAAAAGAAATAAAAGGGGATTCTCAATTATTTTTTGAATCGAGTGAAGCTTTGGCCATCCCAATAACTTTAGGAATTGAAATTCCCGAATTTGAGAAACCTGATCTTATTATAGATGGCATATTTGGAACGGGTTTAAAGGGAAAATTAAGAGCATCCTTTATTCCATGGGTGGATTGGATAAATCGATCTAATTCTAAAATATTATCCATTGATATTCCTTCTGGTTTGGATTGTAATTCTGGGATTGCAATACCAACATGCGTAAAAGCGAATTTCACCCTTACTCTCGGATCGAATAAAGTAGGAATGATATTTCGACAAGGGTTTGAATCTTCAGGTGAAATATCAATAGCTGATATAGGCTTTCCACCTATTAATCAATTAGAGTTGCCTGGATTAGAATGGAATCTGTTTTCTGAAAAAACGGCCCAAGAAATATTGAAAAAACCGAGAATTGACACCCATAAACATGCGTCAGGAAAGGTCTTGGTAATTGCAGGGTCAAAGGGAATGACTGGTGCAGCGGTTTTGTCCACCTTTGGGGCACTTCGGACAGGTGTGGGGTTAACGATTACAATATCGCCATCTTCTTTAAATGATATATACGAAAGACTTATTATTGAAGGAATGACATTACCATTAAATGACCATGGGAAAGGTTTTTTAAACGAAGGAAATTTTAATTCAATCATGAATAAAGTGGATTGGGCTGATGTGGTTATTCTTGGCCCGGGACTGGGAAGGGAAACTGAAACGATTGCGTTAATAAAAAAATTGGTACAAGCTATTCAAAAACCCTTGGTGTTGGATGCAGATGGACTTTTCCCTTTTTCCAACAATATCGATGAGTTAAATCAAAGGTGTTCACCATTGGTTATAACTCCACATTTAGGAGAGTTCGCAAAATTAACCGGAATCAATAAAGATTTAATACAGTCTGATTTTCCAAATGTTATGCAAAATTTTATGGATGAATACAATCACATTGCTTTGATAAAACAAGTACCATCCTGTGTATTTGATCAAAATCAAACCATTGTGAATTCATCAGGTAATCCGGGATTAGCCACTGGAGGGACTGGAGATGTACTTGCGGGAATGATTGCAAGTTTTATATCCCAAGGAATTTCAACGTTTGAAGCTACATCGCTCGCCACGTTTATTCATGGAAAAGCATCAGATGAGATGGTAAAGGAAAAAGGATATCGGGGACAAATTGCTTCAGATTTATTTGATAAAATTCCCGGTGTGATTACTCAATATGAGAATGCATAAAATTTACGTTTTTATATATTTAGGATTGATATTATTAGGTTCCACAATTCCCGGAAATTCGATCCCACCCCTATTAGCATTAACGTGGGATAAGTTGCTTCATGTGTGTGAATACAGCATTGCAGGATTTCTTGGCTATAAAGGGTATTACTCGGAATTTAAACGGCCCGTACTTATTATCTCTATTTCTGGAATATTATTTGGGTGTTTGGATGAAAGTTGGCAATCGATGATTCCAGGTAGATTTCCGAGTCAATATGATGTGATTGCAGATGGAATTGGTGTAATATTAGGCGCCTTGACCGGCTCATTTATTTGGAAAAATCCTGAATGATTCAACGTTTATATATTAAAGATTTTGCTATTATTGATGAGATCAATCTTGATTTAAAACCGGGTTTCACTGTTATTACGGGTGAGACAGGTTCTGGTAAATCAATTCTCTTAAAAGCTCTCAGTGTGTCTCTAGGTGCAAAAGCAGATAAAGTTATGGTTCGGAATGGCTCGAATCGAGCTATTATTGAAACTGAATTTAATGAAAATGCTTTTCGCCGTCTTATATCAAATAATGGTAGAACAAAAGCATATTGTAATAATGAACCTATCACCATTAATGATCTCATTAAAGCCAACGAAACATCGGTTGATTTTCATGGTCAGCATGATCAGCAACTCATTATGGAACCCAACCGCCATATAGATTATTTAGATCGATATTGTCGTCATGAAAAAGATGTATTGAAGATTGGTGAATTATTTCAAGAATTAACATCTTTAAGAGCTCAATTGAATCACGCTCGTCAATCGGCTGATGAAAGAAGAGACCGGTTAGAACTATTGAAATTCCAAGCAAATGAAATTGATTCAGCCGACCCAATAATCGGAGAAGATTTTGAATTAGATAATAAATATAAAAAACTGAGTCATTTAGAGGATATAATAAAAACACTCCAAATTGTTCACGATCAAGTGAATACGAGTGATAATTCTGTCATCGATTTATTGGAGATGAATCTTAGATCAATTGATTCAATCGCAGTATTTGATGAAGAGTTAAATAAAATATCTGAATTATTTAAAACATCAATTATCCAACTCCAAGAAGGGGGTGCTGAAATTTCAAATCGATTGTCTGGGTTAGAATTCGATCCGGGTGAATTGTTAGATGTTGGAGACCGACTTCAGGCAATAGAGGGTTTAAAACGAAAGTATGGTGGTTCTATGGAATCCATATTGGAGAAACGGAATGAAATACAAGTTGAAGTTAATTCTCTAACAAAACCAGAATTATCTGAAGATGAAATTCTTCGCCAAATACATATCAAAGTAAATGATTATTCAGAACTTGCTATTCAGTTATATCATTCGCGAAAAAAGAATGCAAACCTACTTTCAAGAAAAATTGAAGAATCTATGGCAACCCTCAATATGCCCGGGGCTATTTTTGATATAAAAATAACTCAAAAGAAAACAGGGAATAGTTTTGTTTTGATTAATGGAGAGAAGGTGGATGGAAATGTAAAAGGGATTGATATGATTGAATTTTTTCTATCCGCAAATCCAGGAGAAGTTGTAAAGCCGTTGGCATCCATTGCATCCGGTGGAGAAATTTCTCGAATTATGCTTGCAATTAAAACTGTATTTCAAGATTTGGATCCGGTTCAGACTTTGGTATTTGATGAAATTGATTCGGGTATCTCAGGAAAGGCTGCTGAAAAAGTTGCTGATCTTTTGTTGAAACTTTCTAAATCAAAACAGGTTTTTTGTATTACTCATTTATCCCAAATTGCCATACGGGCAAACCATCATTTACATATTGTTAAGTCTATTAAAAATGACCAAACAATTGTGGATATGAAATATTTAAGTGAAAAAGAAAGCCCCAAAGTGATAAATGAATTATTTGTTGGAAAAAATGTGATGAGTGTTTAATGGATAAAATATTTATTGAAGGGCAAAAACCTTTATCGGGAGCAGTCAAAATTAGTGGTGCAAAAAATGCTGTATTACCCATTATGACCGCAGCATTAATGGCAGATGGCAAATCAATTATTTCGAAGGTTCCTAACCTAAGAGATACACGAACCATGATCCGGTTGATGGAGATTGTTGGGGCAACTTGCTCCTTAAAAGACGGTAAGCTTGAGATTGATGGGAGTACTGTAAACAATCCTGAAGCGCCCTACGATCTTGTAAAAACAATGCGAGCATCGTTTTACGTGTTAGGCCCACTTTTGGCTCGTTTTGGGGTAGTAAAAGTTTCTCTTCCTGGCGGATGTGCTTGGGGTCCTAGACCCGTTGACTTCCATCTCAAAGGCTTGGAAAAACTAGGTGCGAAGATTACATTGGAAAGTGGATACATTATTGCGGAAGCCAAACGCTTAAAGGGAGCAAAACTAAATTTCGAATTTCCTTCCGTTGGTGCCACGGGTAATATTGCCATGGCAGCTGTAACTGCAGACGGTATTACCACCATTGAAAATGCAGCATGTGAGCCAGAAATTGTGCAACTTTGTGAATATCTAAATGATATGGGTGCGAATATTACTGGGATTGGGACACAAATTCTTACAATTGAAGGCGTAGAGAAATTAAATGCTTCAAATATTGAAGTTATACCGGATCGAATTGAAACGGGCACTTTTTTAACTGCAGGTGCAGTGTTGGGTGAAATCACTCTAAAAGACGTTATTCCACAGCATTTAG
>JAPYRR010000064.1 GCA_029936885.1 Fidelibacterota bacterium
ACGATTCCTAATGGATGCCATTGTTCATACATTCGATGATCTTTTCGTTCGGAATGCATGGTATTGCCATAGAGCATTCTGGATTGACCTACAGCAAAATCAGCAATGTCTATCATTTCCTGAACTTCGCCATCCCCTTCCTGTTTGATCTTTCCCATTTCCAACGAAACTAAACTTCCCAAATGATCTTTATAATCTCGAAGTGCATTTCCCATCTGTCGAACCAATTGTCCTCGTTCAGGAGCAGGAACTTTCCGCCATTCTTTGAATGCTTCAAGTGATTGTTGAACTACCGACTCATAATCATCTGTAGAACACTGATAAACAGATGCAATAAGTTCACCGGTTGCAGGATTGATCGAATCAATATTTCCTTCCGCTGTGGTGGCATTCCATTGCCCCGGACCTGCACAAGCACCGTAATTGTTTTCTTCAATACCTAATTTTTTTAAAATATCCATTTTTTCTCCAAATAATTCATCCAATGAAGATCATTGGGCATGAATGAGTTTTTCTAGTTTATAAGCTTTTTACAACAGATCTGATGGCTTCTGATAAAATATCAATTTGAGATTCGTTAATTGTTAATGCAGGGGCCAAACGAACCGTTGAATGATGAGTTTCCTTTGCATAGACTCCATGGTCCAATAAACCCACCGAAACTTCGTGTCCGTCTAAATGAGGTTCATCATGCATTTCAAATGCTGTAAGTAATCCACGACCGCGAACTTCTTTAATCTTATCGGGATATTCGTTTTTTATTGAATTCATATTTCCGATTAGCCGATTACCCATTTTCTGTGCTTTTTCTGCCAGTTTTTCATCAACAAGAACTTTGATCGCATAAGTCCCAACCACGGCTCCCAATGGATATCCACCAAATGTGGATCCTTCTGATCCGGGTGTTAACACACCGATAACCTCATCGCTACCCGCTACAAATGAAACTGGAAGAATCCCGCCACCAGCTGCTTTTCCACAACCCATCAAATCAGGTTTTACACCGAACAATTGATGAGCAAAATTTGCACCCGTTCGTCCAAAACCTGTTTGAACTTCATCCATGGCAAGGAGCACATTATGTTTTTTGCAAAGTTTAGCAACTCGAGGGAAATAATCATCATCTGGAACGATAACCCCGGCTTCACCCTGGATCGGTTCAACCATGAAACTGGCTATTTGCTCACCTTTTTCTTCAAATAATGTTTCGAGTGCATTAAAATCATTGAAAGGGACTAATTCTATTCCGGGCACAAAGGGACCAAAATCTTCTTTTGCATCCGGATCATCGGATAATGAAACTGCTGTCATGGTGCGTCCATGGAAGTTTCCTTTTGCTGCCACAACAATCGCTTCTCCTTTCGGGATTTCTTTTATTCGATATCCCCAACGGCGGGCGATTTTAAACATAAGTTCCGGTGCTTCCACGCCAGCAACCTTAGGAACCACACGATCCATGCCTGTAATTGCAGTTGTAGCAAGGAGAAATGCGCTCATATATTTATGGCGAATTGATCGTGGAACCGTGGGTAATTTTTCTATCGTTAAATGAGTGACAACTGCATCAACTATGGTTTTGTTGAGTTGACCTTGGTTCACCGCTGAATAGCAACATAATCCATCAATTATTTCAGATTCTATATACTTTTCAACATCCGTAGAATCGGGCTTCCTAACTATTAAAGTTGAAGAATCTTTCACATGGGAAACGACTACATTTTCCAGTGGGGAATAATTTCGCCCACCTTTTACGACTTCAATAGATTCGTGCTCAGAGGGTGAAAGATCTCCGATTCGAACTCCATTAACTGTTAGATCGTCGCCGTAACCTGAAATATTGACTGGTCGCATATGTAAATTTCCCTGAAATAATGTAATAAAAAGCCAACGAATTTAATCAAGAAATTCACTGGTTTCGATGAGAATAAGTGACACTAAATATAAATTCTATCGAGGAAGTCGTTCGTCCATATCAGCAACAACATATGCCATGATTGCCATTGCAGCAACACACCTGTTAAATTCATTAAAATCAATTTTATCAAATGTATCTGCATTGGTATGATGGTACCAAAAATATTTTGATCCATCTACTTTTAATGACATAACTGGTATTCCTTCGTCATTTAGAGGTGTTACATCCGCTGCTCTTCCCCCATCAGAAATTGTATGTGCACCAATCGGTTTCATGAGTTCATGGATTTTTTCGACGATCAATTTGGCCGATTCAGAACCAGAAAATCCAAATCCTTTTGGTGAAAAAACACCACCATCCGATTCAATGGCTAACACGTGTTTATCTAATTCATCCTTATGCATATCACGATAAGCTTTATTTCCTTTTCCACCATTCTCTTCGTTAGTCCACAAGACACATCGGATGGTTCGTTTAGGTTTTAAGTCCAATTCTTTAATAATCCTTACAGCTTCCCAAGCAGCGATACAGCCACCGCCGTCATCTTGGGCACCTTGACCTACATCCCAAGAATCAATATGTCCGCCTAATACAATAATCTCATCAGGATATTCAGATCCTTTAATTTCGCCTACTACATTCCTTGACCAACGATCGGCTACCATTTTTGCATCCATGCTCATTTTTACGATAATCTTATCCCCACGATCCTGTATCCGTCTCAACATCATTGCATCTTCCATAGTGAGTGCAACATGTGGAATTTTATGGATATTCTCCTTGTAAGCCATGACGCCTGTATGTGGGGTATTCATGGACCAAGGACCAATAGAACGGATCATACTGGCTACCGCGCCTTGTTTAGCAGCTGCACTGGCACCTGAATATCGATATCCAACTGTCTTCCCGTAGGATACAAATGGTGCATTGAATAAAACTATTTTTCCTTTTGCGTTATCACCGACTATTTCCAACTCTTCCCAATCATTTACCACCAAAACTTCTGCAGTGATTCCACCACGACGAGTTCCCACACTGCCCCCAAGTCCCAGAATTGATAACTCTTTATAGAATGGTTTTAATAATGTGGCAGATTCTTCTCCCCGAATCCAAACGGGTACCTTTACTCGCTCTCCTTGGACATTTGAAAATCCATCATTTTTCATTTCTTTTAATATCCAATCAATGGCTTTTTCAAGGTTTTTTGAACCACTTAATCTTGGCCCAAAGGTATCACATATATAGGCGAGCCGATTATATGCGGTGGAATCCATTAATGATTTTTCAATAATATTTAAAGAAACATTTTCATACGATTCTTTGATAGAATTACCAAAAATAAGAGAGAATAAAGCGACAAATACAATATGATTCTTGAATTTCATATTAATCCTTTTTGTTTTAATTATTTCCAACAATTCCGATCATTGCATATAACAATAAATAAAGATCCGTTAATTCTATTTCACCATTATTATTTATATCTGCAGGATTTATTTGAATATCTGTTGGTATCTCATCTCCATTTATAAATTGAGACATTAAATGTATATCAATGACGTCTATTGATCGATCATAATTTAAATCGCCCAGAATGTATTGCGAACTTTTCCAATCCCAATAATTCGTATAAAGAGAATCGATTGGACTCATACTACTGGGAACTGAATTAACATTTAAATCTAAAAAGAATTCATTTATACTATTATCTGGTTTTGCGACACGAATAAATGCAGATAATGCTGGTGTCCCATAATTAAGACAGCGAATATCAGCGCCTGGTACATTTGCAGCCAATAGAGTTGCCATGAGTTTCTCATCAAGACTCCCATAGGTATTATTAAAAGCAAATTCCATATCATCCAGAATCTCTGGGCCTAATAATATATTTCCTTGAATCGCATAGGTTTGTCCCAATATATGATCTTTATAATCATAACAATTTATGCCTGTAAACCCTGCACTACGTCCATTATCAACCAAATCCACAATACCATATTGTCGAACGGTTGAATTGTTTTGAACATCATTTTCTACCAGCCAATTAATAATCTCTTGTGGGGCAACTCCAACTTCCATGAATTCAAATGCATTATTTTGGTTTTCTTGATTCCATTGCGCCTGAGTATGTATAACCCCAATACCAGGATGAATATCGCTAATTATAATTGAACCTGCAATACAGGAGGCACCAGCACTACCCACTTCTCCTGTCGTTGAATCCACAGCAACTATTGAGAATGTATCCTGACAAATGATAGTGCTACTCAACAGGAAATAATAGAAAAATAATATTTGTTTCATTTTGTATTTTACTAAAATAATTAAAATGAATTAAATATAATTATTTTCGGTGAAAATGAATATGAAAAAAAGGGAAGCATGTCTTGGGTTGATAACGAGCTTCCCTTTCTTAGGAGGTAACACAATAATGATATTGTTATATTAATGTTACGGAATTTAATTTTGAATAACTGTGATGTATTTCACAGAGAATGTTTATTTCTAGCCGTTGATTGAAAAAATTAAAAAACAAAAAGGCAATGATTAGAATTAACCACCTTCTTGCTTGGTTGAGTCCACAAGACGATCCAGAGGTGGTAAATTGATTATTTCTCTACTAAAATAATCAGCAATAGTTGAAATGATGTCTGTAATACTGATTAATCCTTTTGGATGGCGATTGTCATCCACTACTGGTACGTGACGAAATCCGCCAACGTGCATTTTATTCAGAGCATAGGCCAATGGATCTTCTAAAGATAAACATTCAGGATTATAGGTCATAAATTCTTCCACCGTTACTAATTCTAAATCAAATCCTTTTCCTGTAACTTTTAATAAAATATCCCTTTCTGTTAGGATACCAACTAATACATCATTATCAACAATTAGAAGGCAATTCTGCCTTTTCCCTTGGAGGAGATTTAGTGCATTCGCAAGACTTGTCCCTTTTTCTACTGTAAGTGGCTGTGATAAACCTAATGAAGAAATAGGGTCCAGTATACGAACTGCTTCTTTCATTTCAGGGTCATCATCAGATGATTCTAAACCTTCAGCCCATTGGTCTTCGTCTTCGGAATCTATATGAAAATCAAAATACATTATTCAGAATATAGATGGGCAGATCTTGAAAAACAATACTCATAATCATATACTATTTATATTATTCAACCACGTCTGCAGTTCCATAGGCAAGCAACTCAGACATACCAAACATTTTTATTTATCTAGTAAAATGCAAGCATACAATCGCATTTGCACTCTTGACTTTGCATCTACACTAGGGCTTGTTCTCTAGATTCAGCAAGAATTTTTGTATATTCATGATCCTCTCCACCAATAATATTCCTTAACCTTGCTAAAATATCATGCCCTATATATCTTGGTCTAATTGAACTACCTTGAGGCATACCCAATGTTCATATCATTCTGCAATATGTTAATGGGCCTTGTGTTGTAATTATCCTTTGTTAGTTCTCCACAATTTTTAAATAAAATTTATCTTCCTTATTAATGATTGCGTGGATTTAAACTAAAAATAATAATGAAGTAATTCCAGTAATAAGTGAATGTTTTAACCATTGAGTCGGGGTGGGGAGATTCGAACTCCCGGCCTCGTCGTCCCGAACGACGCGCGCTAACCGGACTGCGCCACACCCCGAATAAAATGATTTCATCTACAGTACTCAATCATCCAACCAATTATTCGGTTTAATACGAAAAGCAAATAGGACTGCCTGACCGACAGTGAAAGGCTGTCGGTTGCCACATCCCGTTTATAAATTAAACAATGAATTTGATTAGGAGGAATCCGCCAATCAATAGGACTGTAAACGCCAATGCAATTAAATTAAAATAATTATCTATAAATTCACGAATTGGCTCACCATATTTTTTGATTAAACCGGCAACCAAGAAAAACCGAGCGCTTCTGCTTACAATACTCGCTAGAATGAATAATCCAAAATTTATTTCAAAGGCGCCTGCACTAACGGTAAAAAGCTTAAATGGAATAGGTGTAAATCCAGCTGTGAACACAATCAAAAAATTATATTCTTCATATAGAGATTTTATCCTAGAAAACCCATCATATGAAAATCCAGGTATATGATCAAAAAAGAATTGGGCAAAACCAGAAAAGTTCCCCGCACTTGTCCACCATGCCCAGTAACCAATTCCATATCCAATAATAGCACCGATAATGGATCCAATACTGCAAATTAGTGCAAACTGATATGATTTTTCTCGTTTCCCCAATGCTAATGGAATGAGAAGAACATCTGGTGGAATTGGGAAAAAAGATGCTTCTGCAGTAGACATAATCCCTAATGCAGTTGGCCCAGATGGTTTGTCAGCCCAGGAAAGAACCCATTCATATAATTTTTTAATTAATTTCATTTTGACTATTGATGATAAAATATCCCTACTGCCGACATAACTTCTCTTTGATAGGTTCTTCCTCCGGGCCTATTTAATAATCTACTATCAGCCACCATGGCACTGGATCCACCTCCATCCAAGTTTAATGCTTCGATGCAATTAAATTCATTCATCATTAATGCTAGTTCTTCTAAATATACACCTCTACTCTCAGGTTGCCGTCCATCAACAACCAGGAGAATTAATTCTTTATTATTATATCCAATTGCAGACCTTGGTTGAACGCCAGCAATGGGAGTGTTGAAAAACACTTCCTCTTCATCAGTTACATTTATTTCCCCATTTGAAATGAGAACGGGGCCAGCATGGAATGCATCTCTAACATCCCAAAATTTTGCTTTATCAAATGGCAAGGATCCTTTAGGCAAACCAGGTCGATTTTGGAGAGGTTGATCCCATTCAAAAATAGAATCGTTTCTTGTTGAACACCATCCAATATCAACTGAGCCATTTTGTTTAATCCCGAATGCACCTCTGTTGATAAAATATCGGGATTGATCTCTCAATACCGATGGACTCGCTGGCTCTTCCAGTTTTCCATTCGTTTTTAATAATCCAACATGTAAAGATGGATTTTTATTCATAAGAAAATAACCACCATTTATTACAATTCTAGCACCCGTATTTTCTAGAAACTGTAAAGGCGTTTCTTTTCGATCTATATCACTTGATGATAGTACCCCAACTGAAATATTCGTCTGAGATAAGTCTATTCTTGCAACCCAGGCTTTTAGTGGAATATTTTTATTATACCCTTCATAAATATCAATTCCTTCAGGGAGGTCCAAATCAAATTCTATCCAATTCATTCGGATATTTAGTTTTGGCGCAACGGGATCACATCCGATTATTAATCCAATACAAATTAGAGTGAAAATTTTCAAAAGGTTAATGAGATTTCGTTGAATCAGTTATATAAAAAGTTTTAGACCCAATAACAGTTCCAGATGAATCTTGTACATCAACTCTCCATATTCCGGTTTGATATGTACGAATAGTATTATGTGTCCATGATCTATAAATATTTGATCGTTTAATATTATATTTTATTTTACTTACTAATTTTTCTTTGTAATACCAAAGATGAGCTATTTGTTGCTTTCCACCTGAATTTTGAATTCGGGTATAGCAAAACAAGGAATCTGTATTATTTAAAAAATACGTGTTAGATCCTACCGGGGCTCTATTTTGAACATTTTTACAAATTCGAATATCTTTAATAGTAGGGGAAATGTAAATTTTCTGAGTTGGTTGTTTCTCAGGCTCAGTATTTTCTATTTCATGTGTGGACAATTTTAATGATTGAGACTTTGAAACAATGTTATCCTTGGCTCCCCGACCCGAGTCAAACACTAAAGGTTTTGGTTTTACATCAGAAATGAGACGATTTGCATTAGATGATATAGGCTCAATTTCCCTGCCTACTATTCCATTATTTAGTTTGATTGGAGAACCCGTAATTTGTAAATCTGATTGTTGATTAGGGTTCTTAACATTCATAAAAATAAATAAAATATATATGGCTCCTAAAGGAATGGATGCACGAGGAATTCTAATCCAATAAGCAACACCAATCAGTAGGGCGAGACAAGCCGTAATAAAAATAAATTCTGAAATAAGCATAAAATATCTAGATATAGTAGAACTAATTTACTTTTTTAGAGAACTAA
>JAPYRR010000065.1 GCA_029936885.1 Fidelibacterota bacterium
GTAGTTCAATGGATAGAACAAGTGCCTCCTAAGCATTAGATGCAGGTTCGATTCCCGCCGAGGGTACATAATTAACAAATTATTTAATAAGGAAAAGTATGTTAAAACCCAAAAAAGAAATTACAAGAAAGGAAATTCAAAGGGATCCTTTTTTAGAAACAATTGATCAGACTCAAAGTCATCTACAAGATAACAAATCTGTTTATATGAAGATAGGTGCTGGATTAATCATTTTTTTATTAGCGTTTAATGTAATCGCCAATAAAAGATCAAAACTTAGCATGGATGCAAATGGTGCTCTGGGGCAAGCGCTTATTGCGTTAGATCGTGGAGATTTAAGTAATGCTCAATTCCAGCTCGAAACACTCATGTCAAAATATGAAGATACGGAAAGTGCCGAAATCGCTGGCTACCATCTTGGGAAATTGTATTATGATTCAGGGAATTCTAAAGATGCGAAAATATATTTAAACCAGTATTTAAATGACCAAACTGTTGATATTATGGTTTCATCCACTGCTTTAATGTTGGCAAATATTTCGGAAAAAGATGGAAATGCTCAAGAAGCTTTATCATTTTTAGACAAAGGTATTAAAATGAGCATCGATACTCATACCCATAGGATACTGACATTAGAGAAGGCAAAACTTATTCTTTCTCAGGGGGATGAAGAACAAACGAAGGCTTTAGCTAAAGGTGTTCTTTCAGAAAAAAATGTTACCCCCGTACAAAAGCAAGTTGCTGAAGAATTGCTGGGTAAAATATCCGGCTAAATTATTGTTTCGCAGTTTGATTTCCTGTAAATTCGCAGGCTGAAGAGCGGGTCAAGAGCCCGCTTTTCTTTTGTCTGAAATGAACAAATTGATAAATATCATAGAAAATTATTTGGAATCTGATTTGGTTTTGATGGATGTTCAAGAAAACACACGCGGGAATTTTATTCGTGTTGTTGTAGATGCTGAACGTCCCGTTACCCTATTTGATACAACAGAACTCTCTCGAAAATTGAGAGATGATAGCGAGATAGATTCACGGTTTCCAAATGGGTTTCGAATTGAAGTGACAACTCCAGGATTGGATCAATCTTTACAGCGCCCATTCCAATTTAGAAAAAACATGGATAGAGAATTAAAGGTGACATATATGGATGGAGATATTGATCGCACCATTTGTTGCAAAGTATTAGGTGCGGATGATAAAACGGTCCATTTAAAAGAAAACGATATGGAGTATAATTTGTCTTATAGTCAGATTAAATCAGCAAAAGTTAAAATATCATTCAAATAATGCCTGGGAGTTGTTTTGGTTAATAGAGAGCTAATTGAAGTTTTTTCAGAGATTGCACGGGAAAAAAATGTAGAACGTTCAGAACTTGCAAAAATTCTTGAAGATTTATTTCTTTATGTCATTGAGAAGGAATATGGTGATTCATCTCATTGTAGTTGCATTGTAAATCTTGATAAGGGTGAAATTGAAATATATGCAGAAAAAACTATTGTAGACGAAATTGATGATTATAAAGTTGAAATTACATTAGAAGAAGCAATTGCAAAAGAGCCGGATGCAGCAGATCTTGAAGTGGGTGATTTATTTGTTGAAGTAATCGATCCAAGGGTTTTTGGTAGACGGCTTGTGACAACAGCAAAACAATATTTTGCACAAAGATTACGTGATCTTGAAAGGAATTATATTTACGAGGATTATGCGAATCGAATTGGGGAAATAATCATTGGCGTTGTTCACCAAGTTCAAAGAGATAGCCTATATATAAACATTGAACAGGCAGAACTTCGGATGCCTAAAACTGAACAAATACGATCCGAGAGATATCGACGAGGTGATACAATCAGAGCAATTATCAAATCTGTCGAGGTGACACCTAAAGGACCCGATATCATTGTCTCCAGAAGCGATAACCATTTTCTATTTAAATTATTTGAAATGGAAGTTCCTGAAATTGAAGATGGAATAATCGATATAGCATCCATAGCAAGAAATCCAGGAGAGCGAGCTAAAATTATTGTACGCTCAAATGATAAACGCATCGACCCAGTTGGAGCTTGTGTTGGGATGAGAGGGAGCCGAATTCAGGCAATTGTTCGCGAACTTAATAATGAAAAAATTGATATAGTAAATTTCAGTGAACAAGCGGAAATACTGGTTAGTAGAGCCTTATCACCTGCAAAACCTGTTCAATTGTTTATTGATGACGATAAAAAATACTGTGTAGCATTATTTGAAGATGAAAATCTCGATGCAGCTATTGGTAGAAATGGAATGAATATCAATTTGGCATCAAAAATTACTGATTATAGAATAGATGCGTATGGTGTAAAGCAATATGAAAGAATCCAAGAAGATCAAAAAACGATGCTATCTGATATAGATGGAGTTCCACACAAAGCAGCAAAAAGTCTCGAGAAAGTAGGGATTAATATTGTATCTGAATTACTTGATGCAGACATGGATAATTTGTTATCAACTAAAGGTGTCACTGAAGATTTATTAGACGAAATCTATGAGGCTGTTCAATCATTTGTAGAACGAGAGCTTGAAATAGAAGATGTTGAAGAATTAGATTTGAGTGTACTTGATCAAGACGATAATAATGATTCTAAATCTGAAGAAAATGAAAGTGACGATTCATTAAATGATACAGAAGAAGCTCCTGTAAAAAAGATTGACACCAATGATGAAAGCGATACATCCCAAGATGAAAAGGAAGTAATCTCAGATGATAAACCCGTAACAGAAAAAGCAGAATAAATCATGGCAAAACTTCGGATATTTCAAATTGCTAAAACCCTAAACATCTCTCACACAGATATTTTAAGTTTTTTAAAGTCTAAAAAAGTTGATATATCAAGTCATATGTCACCTGTTGATGAATCCATTCATAATATGATTATGGATGAATTTTCCTATGATAAAGAACAGGTTGATCGTTTTAGAAAAGAGCAAGTCCGAAAAGAAATTCATGATAGCAGAATAAAAGAACAACAAAGTGCTACAAAAAAACTAGAACTTCTTTCCTTATCTGAACAGCGTGAGTTGGAAAAAAAGGAATCTGAAAAACGAGAACTAGACCTTGAAGCTGAAAAAAAGCGAATCGATGAAGAATTAAGAAAAAAAGACGCAGATATTGAAAAAAGGAAAATAGACACAAATGAGAGAATTCGTGTACAAGAAGTCAAAGAGAAAGAACATAAAAGTGCATCCAGTAAAAAAGCAAAAGAGCTGAAGAAAAAATTCAAGTCAAATAAAAAACTTCGATCTATCAACCTTAGAGATATCCAATCTGAGATAGGAGCTGGAACGAGTAAAAAGCCGTCAGCCAACAGTGGGAAAAAAAATGAGCAGGTACATAAATCTGTAAAAACAAAGGTAAAAGGTATCTTGGCAAAGATGGATACCAAAACCAAGAAAAAAGTTCATAGAAGAGATAATACTCAGGATGAAGAAATAGTACTTGATCCGTCTGAAAGAGAAAATATTAAAGTTGCTGAATTCTCTAATGTTGAAGAATTAGGTAAAATATTCGAAGTCACATCTAGTGACATAATTCAAACATGTATCGAATTGGGAATGTTGGTTACAAAAAACCAACGGATAGATTGGGATGTCATTGAACTTCTAGCAGATAATTATGGATATGTTGCAGAAAAGATGGCTGATATTGGAGAAGAATTATTTTCCATTGAAGAAACTGAAGAGGACATAGCAAATGCAGTTCCTCGTTCTCCAATTGTTACTGTTATGGGTCACGTTGACCATGGTAAAACAAGTCTATTAGACCATATTAGAGAAACAAATGTTGCCGAAGGTGAATCTGGTGGAATTACACAACATATTGGGGCATATAAAGTTCAATCCAATGATCGTACGCTCACATTTTTAGATACGCCGGGTCACGAAGCATTTACTGCCATGCGTGCAAGAGGTGCTCAGGTAACCGATATAGTCATTTTAGTAGTTGCTGCAGATGATGCAGTTATGCCACAAACTATTGAGGCAATCAGTCATACGAAAGCTGCAGGTGTCCCTATGATTGTAGCTATCAATAAAATGGATAAACCTGGCGCCGATCCTGAAAAAGTTCGACGTTCATTATCTGAACATGAAGTATTAACTGAATCTTGGGGTGGAAAAATTCAGGATATTGAAATTAGTGCAAAAACGGGCGCTGGTGTTGCATCTCTTATGGAAAGTATTCTTCTTGAAACAGATGTTCTCGAATTAAAAGCCAACAAAGATTGCATAGCTCGAGGTACTGTCATTGATTCAAGATTAGATAAAGGTTTAGGACCAATCGGAACAGTTCTTATTCAGAAAGGAACTTTAAAAATTGGAGACCCATTTATTTGTGGAGATTTCTCCGGAAAAGTTCGATCTATCATTAACGAACATGGGGAACGCTTAATAGAAGCAGGACCTTCTGATGCTATTCAAATTCAGGGATATGATCAAGTTCCACAAGCTGCGGATTTATTTGCAGTTGTGGAAAATGAAAAAGAATTAAAACGAATATCGAGTGAACGTCAAAGAATACGCCGAGAAATTTCACATAAGAAAATGGCATTCTCATTAGATCATATGTCATCCTTGATAAAAGAAGGGACAGTCAAAACTCTTCCCATGGTGATTAAAGGAGACGTTGATGGATCTGTCGAAGCATTGGCAGAATCTTTGGAAAAGCTAAAAACTTCGGAAGTTGGCATTAAAGTCATTCATAAAGCAGTGGGTATGGTTACAGAATCCGATGTATTGCTAGCGGAAGCATCAAAAGCAGTCATTATTGGGTTTCATGTGCAAGTAAGCTCAAACGCTCGTTTACAAGCTCGTCAGGCTGGTGTTGATATTCGGACATATAATGTTATTTACCAAGCTGTAGAGGAATTAACATTGGCTCTAGAAGGAATGCTTGAACCAGATAGAATAGAGAGTAGCCTTGGTAAAGCTGAAGTCTTGACTCAGTTTAAAATTCCTAAAATTGGTTTTATTGCCGGGTGTAAAGTAATAGATGGCCTTATTATAAGAAATGGAAAGGCCCGGGTAACTCGCGATGGAGAATTACTTGCTGAAGGATTAATCAATTCTTTAAAACGCCATAAAGACGACGCAAAAGAAGTTAGAGAAGGACTTGAATGCGGTATTGGTGTAGATGGTGTTAAAAAATTCCAAGAAGGTGATATAATCGAAGTTTACGAAATCCGTGAGGTGAAACGTAAATTAGAATTAAATTGAAATCAAACAAACCTTATAAAAGAATGGACCGTGTAGGAAATCAGGTCCTAGATATCTTAGGTGGCATTCTTACAAAAAATATAAATCTTTCCCACTTAGGATTTGTAACATTCACTTCAGTTGATGTTGCCCCAGATTTACGTACAGCGAAAGTATTTTACAGTGTACTAGGACGTAAAAAATCTGATAAAGAAATCAATATTGCTATTAACCAAAAAAGGAAAGCATTTAAAAAATTCATGGGGCCAGAGCTCCATTTAAAGAATATACCTGACCTTCATTTTTATTATGATGAAAGTATCGTTTATGGCGATAAGATTAATAAACTTCTTCACAGGCTCGATTTAAGAAAAGGTGTAGATGATTCTGAACATTCATAAGCCAATTGGTTGGACGTCGTTCGATGTTGTAAAAAAGATTCGTGGAATAGTTCATGAGAAAAAAGTAGGACATGGCGGAACTTTAGATCCTTTTGCTGAAGGTGTATTAATTATTGGAACGGGGAAAGATACAAAACAACTTTCTACGATTACTGCAGAAGACAAATCATATACTGCCACCATCCAACTAGGTGAAATAACAAATACACTGGATACGGAAGGCCATATCATTGAAACAAAATCCATACCTGAATTATCACGGGATAAAGTTGAACAAGTATTGTCTTCTTTTCTCGGTAGTTCATATCAAACACCGCCTATGTTTTCAGCAAAAAAAGTAAATGGGCAGCGTTTATACAAATTAGCAAGAAAAAATATTGTTGTAAAAAGAGAACCAGTGGAAATACATATTAAAGAAATGACCCTCAATGATTTTACCGATTCCACAATTACATTTTCTACTACTTGTTCCAAAGGAACTTATATCAGAGTATTGGGAAAAGAAATTGCTGAAAATTTAGGGACAGTGGGGTTCTTAAGAACCCTCCTGAGGACTCAAGTTGGCACCTTTTCGATTAATGAATCAAAAAGCATTAATGAATTTGAAGATTTATGGAAATCATCCATCAAATAAATCATTTTAAACCACTTGCCGGTTCTGTTTTAACCATTGGCTCCTACGATGGAATACATCGTGGCCATCACGGAATATTAACCGCTGTAGTCAACCATGCACGCGCAAGGAGTGTTCCATCTGTTTTAGTAACGTTTGATCCGCATCCTAGGCATATTCTGGATCCATCAGGTGATAAGTTATCTCTAATTATGGGAATTGATCAAAAACTAGAGATAATTAAATCTCTTGGAATCGAAATAGTTTTTGTAATCAATTTCACAGAAATATTTTCAAAAATTTCTGCAACAGATTTTTTAAATAATACTGTACTTCCAAATTTCAATCCTGAATACATGATTGTTGGATATGACCATCATTTTGGATATAAACGAGAGGGGAGTCCAGAGTTTTTGAATGTCTTTTGCAAAGAAAATGGAATCGGTTTAGAAATAATTTCCAAGGTCTCAGATGAAGATCATGTCATATCTAGCACTCGAATTAGACAACTTATACAAGATGGTTTTGTCCGTCGTGCTAATTTTGAATTGGGATCCGTTTTCGGCTTTTTGGCAAAAGTTGTTCATGGCGCCGGGCGCGGAAAAGAACTTAATTTCCCAACTGCAAACGTAATTCCCGTCGAGAAAAACCAGTTAATGCCTCTTCCCGGGGTCTATTTTACCAGAGGAAGGATTAATGGACTTCAATTGTATGGAATGTGTAATTTCGGAGTAAGACCTACCTTCAATGAAGAAGACCTTGTGATGGAAATTCATTTTTTCCATGATAAGGTTGTTGACCTATACGGGAAAGAAATTAGAGTAGAGTTTTTAGAAAGAATAAGGGATGAAAAGAAATTTCCTTCCCCGGAAGAATTAAAATCACAATTAACAAAAGACAAACAAAAATGCCTGGAACTACAGGGTAAGTACGAATAGGAGTATCAAAAAAATGCCTATCTCAAAAGAAGATAAACAGAAATACGTTGAACAATTTGGTAAAGATGGTGGTGACACAGGTTCACCAAAAGTACAAGTTGCTATTTTAACTCATCGTATTAGAGAATTGACTGATCATGTAAAATTACATAAGAAAGACAACCATACACGACGTGGCTTAGTTCAGTTAGTTTCAAAAAGAAAAAAATTGCTAAAGTACATTATGCGTACTAATGCAGAATCATATATTAATTTAATTAAAGAGCTCTCTATCCGACGTTAGGATAAATGAGAACTCACAATAATAACAAATAACAATAAACAAAGAAGAAAGAAAATGATAACAAAAGAAAGAGAAATCGCGGGAAAAATAATGCGATTAGAGACGGGCAGAGTAGCTCGTCAAAGTAATGGTTCCGTAATGGTGACCTATGGAGAAACAACAATTTTGGCAGCAGTGAACGCCGCCAATGAACCACGGGAAGATATTGATTATTTCCCTTTACAAGTTGAATACCGTGAAAAACATTATGCCGGCGGGAAAATTCCCGGTGGTTTTTTCAAACGAGAAGCAAGGCCATCTGAACACGAAGTGCTCACAAGTAGAGTCACTGACCGCCCGATTCGCCCCTTGTTTCCTAAAGGGTTTAAAAATGAAACCCAAATCATGATCA
>JAPYRR010000066.1 GCA_029936885.1 Fidelibacterota bacterium
TAAGGCCACATGCCCCTCAAGCATGCGTGTCTACCAATTCCACCACTTCGGCAAATATATTATTAATCACCGCCCAAATCCAAAGTTTCATTGGATTCTGGTTGAATTAAATCCGTTGAAGGAATTGCAGGTCTTGCATTTGCAGCTTCTTTAACGATTGAAGTTGATGTTTCCGCTGATGGTCTTAAGATACTAATTATAACGGCTAACGACAGAAAAAGTGTAGCGAGCCAAGTTGTGATTTTACTTAGAACGTTTCCTGCATTTTGACCTCCTAAAACGGAACTGGTAGCTTGTCCACCAAAGGTGCCCGATAATCCACCCCCTTGGCTAGCCTGCATTAAAACAACAGATATCAGTAGTACACTGACAATCGTATGTAAAACAATTAAAAAACTAATCATAATGTCCTCATTTGAACGTGTTCAACAATTCGTGTTATAGATGTGAAAGATTCAATGTCTAAACTTGCCCCACCGATTAAAAAACCATTAACCCCTGAAATCTGAATCAATTCTTCTGCATTTTCAGGTTTTACAGATCCGCCATACAAAACATGCATTATATCCGACTCCGGATATAATGCTTTCAAAATGGCTCGAACCGACGAATGAGCCACCTCAACTTGTTCGGTATTTGCAGTTACCCCCGTTCCAATCGCCCAAACGGGTTCATAGGCAATCACTAGATTTTCAAGTGATTCGACTCCAATCAATCCCTTTTCAAGTTGTTTTTTCAAAACAGATGTTGTTTGTCCAGCATTCCGTTCATCAAGCGTTTCTCCGATACATAATATCGGTTTCAAATTACCCGCTAAAACAGCTTTTACTTTTAGATTGATCCAATCATTTGATTCACCAAAAATTTGGCGTCTCTCTGAATGACCAACAATCACAAATGTTGCACCACAATCTCGAATCATTGAGATAGAAATTTCACCCGTTAAGGCTCCAGAATTTTCCCAATGACAGTTTTGCGCAGCAGCATAAAACGGTGGGTTCACATCCATGTCAAAAAGCCCCGTAAAAGGCGGGGCAAAAATAACGGATACGTGTTGGATATCCAAAAGCAAATTCACGGTTGTTTCCACGAATGATTCCCCTTCAGAAGGGGTTTTGTTCATCTTCCAGTTTCCTGCAATAATAGGGTTTAATTTCATATTATATCTCTAATGCTCTTAAGGCAGGTAATTGATTCCCACTCAGTAATTCTAAAGATGATCCACCGCCCGTAGATACATGGGTCATTAATTGACTTAATCCATATTTTTCAGTGGCTGCAGATGTATCACCTCCCCCCACAATGACTTTTTGTCCATTTTCTACACAATTGGCTAAATGGATACCCAGGTCTCTAGTTCCCCTGCTATACCCTTTCATTTCGAATACACCCATGGGTCCATTCCATACAACAGTTTTTGATTGGCTTATAATATCATTGAATTTGGAAACGGTTGCAGGTCCGATATCTAACCCCATTAAATCCTTGGGAATATCATTTATCTTAAAGGGGCCCTTTGGTTCTGAGTCAGATAAGGACTTTCCGCAAATTACATCATCTGGCAAATAGAGTTTTACCTGACTTGTTCTTGCCAAGTTTAATATATTTTTTGCAGTAGATACCATCGTATCATCAACAAGAGATATACCCACTTCTTTCCCGCGAGCTTTCAAGAAAGTGAGAGCCATTCCGCCCCCAATAATAATATTGTCAGCTTTATCCATAAAACGATGGATGAGCCCCAATTTGCTCCCTATCTTCGCACCGCCAAGGATTAATGTGAGAGGGTGGTGTGGCTTTTGCATAAATCGATCCAGAAAATTAATTTCCTTATCCATAAGCCACCCTATTCCCGCATGTTTAAAATGAGAAGCCACTCCCACATTCGAAGCATGTGCTCTATGGGATGTTCCAAAAGCATCATTTATATAAATCTGTCCATGGCGTGCTAATCGAGAAGAAAAAGTAAGGTCATTTTTCTTTTCTCCTGAATGGAACCGAAGATTCTCCAATAAATGGATCTCCCCTGATTTTAAACTCAAAGATGTATCAATGGCATCATTAGAAACACAGTCTTGAGAAAATTTAATGGGCATTTCCATAAGACCAGCCAATTCTTCTCCAACAGGCATTAAACTTAATTCCGGGTCAATTTCACCATTTGGGCGCCCTAAATGAGACATAAGGACAACAGCTGCTCCTCCTTCCAAACAAGTATTTATGGTAGGTATGACTGCTTTAATCCGAAAATTATTGGTGACCGTTTCTCCATCCATGGGCACATTAAAGTCCACACGTATAAGGATATTTTTCCCTTTTAGATCAAACGCTTTCAGTGTACGTATCATTTTTTCTCTCTAAAGGTGTTGCTACTGTAAGCGCTATAATTTTTTTTGCGCCCGCATTTTTTAATATGGATGCCATGGATGAAATGGTCGATCCTGTGGTTAACACATCATCTACAATCCCAATATTTCTATCCGAAACATCCTCATTTATTTTAAAAGCCTTTTTCATATTATTTAATCTTTCTTCACGATTTAGGGTCGTTTGAGAAATGGTATGCTTTACTCTTTTCATTAATTGTGTTCTAACGGGTATTTGGATGGTCTTTCCTAATCCATTTGCAATCCACTCTGCTTGGTTGAAGCCTCTTTCACGAAACTTTATTGGATGAAGAGGAACAGGAATTAGATAATCCAAATTTTGAATTATTGTTTCAGAAAGGAGTCGTTCACCTAATATTTTTCCTAAAAAAGTACCAATTCTTGCTCTTTCTTCATATTTCAATGAATGTATTGCAGTTCTTAATTCATCGCCAAAGTCCCAGCCTGCTAGGGCCATATCAACACTATCATTGACAGCTAATTCATGTACCCTGTTCTCAATTGGGAGTGGATGCATCTTGATGATACATTCAGAACAAATTGGATCTGATGAATTAAATTCCCCTCCTTTACAGACTAAACACTGATTTGGGAAAAGTAAACTAATAATTGCATTCCCCACAGAATTTAAGTTTGAAATATTTGTCAAAATAGCCATATTCAATAACCGAAATTAGCGAGACATTTAAAAACAATCCAAGGTTGATTGGTTGTATATTTCTTTTTATTTAGAAGGGCGGTAATTTCACCTATGCCAGATTTTTTTGTCGGTAACAAATCCAAGATTGATTTTCAGGATCTTATGCCTCACCGTATCCATGAGATCTTGCTCGTAGCTAGTGCTTATGATGCATTCATACTTGAGGAGGATGGGCATCTCACGGAGCAGATCCTTACAGAGTATATTGGAATGAATTTTAATTATGCGCCACGTGTTACTCGTGTCTCCACGGGGCATGATGCAATTGAAACAATGGTAAAAAAGAAATTCGATTTAGTGATTGTAATGCTACGAATCGAAGATCAGGATCCAATTTCTCTTGGGACAACCATTAAAGAGAAATATCCGAAAAAACCTGTCATATTATTGGTATTTGATGAAACAGAACTAAAACAACTTCCTGATACAATTACGCCTAAATCTATTAATCGCGTATTTATTTGGTCTGGTGATGCTAGCGTTTTTCCAGCAATTATTAAATATGTAGAAGATAGGAGAAATGCGAAACAAGATATTGGGAAGGGAGATGTCCGTTCAATTTTATTAATCGAGGATTCACCTCGAATGTATTCTGTGCTTCTCCCATTGATTTACCGTGAAATTATGTACCAAAGCAAAAATTTAATGGATCTAAGTTTGAGCCAATCTCAACGACTCCTTCATTTGAGAGGTCGCCCAAAAATATTATTAACGCCCAATTACGAAACTGCTCAGAAATTTATAAAGAAATATAAGAATAATATGATTGGCGTCATTTCTGATGTACGTTTTCCAAAAGATGGAATCAAGGACTCACAAGCTGGGTTAAAATTTGCCAAATGGGTCCGAAAGATAGATCCATCATTACCCATCATGCTTCAATCGACAGATGAAGATAATGAAAAAATGGCCAACGAAGTCAATGCTACTTTTTTGCATAAAGGGTCCAAAACATTCTTAAAAGACCTTAGAGATTTTATTACAGATAATTTTGGTTTTGGAGACTTTATTTTTAAAACATCGAAGAAAAAGGAAGTTGCACGAGCGAAAACAATTGAAGAATTCATTAATTGTATTAGGGAAATTCCAGTTGATTCTCTATTATACCACGCAAAGAGTCACCACTTTTCAAATTGGCTTGCTGCAAGGACAGAATTTACTCTGGCATCCAAACTTCGACCTGTTTTTGTTCACGAATTTGATTCTGGGGAATTATTAAGATCATATTTATTGGATTGTTTGAAGTCTAAAAATGATGAGCCCGATTCCCGAATATTAGATTATACAAAATCTCGTTTTAAAAAACAAAAATCTGACTTTTTTAGACTATGTGGTGGATCTTTAGGAGGTAAAGCAAGAGGGCTTGCATTCGCACGTACTATGCTTAAAGAATCTGGAATTATGGACGAATTTCCAGACGTTACCCTTCGTGTACCCCAGTGTGCAGTTATTGGGACCGATGAATTTGATCTCTTTATGATAGAGAATAAGCTGTGGGAAAGAGCACTCAAGATTACGGATAATAAGAAATTAGAAAGAGCTTTTAAAAAAGCCAGACTCTCCATTGATCTTATACTCAAATTAGAATCTTTTATTCTTGATCACAAATATCCTTTAGCAGTCCGGTCGTCAAGTTTACTAGAAGATTCTCAATACCAACCATTGGCAGGAACCTATGAAACATTTATGCTTCCCAATAATTCTAGATCTAATATAAAAAGATTGGCCGAATTAGTTACGGCAATTAAAGGTGTCTTCGCCTCTACATTTAAAGGAGAAGCAAAATCTTTATTGGATAATACTGCCCATAGGATTGAAGAAGAAAAAATGGCTGTCATTCTTCAGGAAATAGTAGGACAGCCATATGATAGTAAACGTTTTTACCCCACATTTAGTGGCGTGCTAAAAAGTATAAACTATTATCCTGTTTCTTATATGAAAAGAGATGAAGGTGTGGCATATCTCGCATTGGGATTTGGACGTACAATTGTTGATGGAGAAAAATGTTTGAGAATTTCCCCAAAATACCCTTCAATCCTTCCACAATTTTATTCAATGAAAGCAACGCGCCAAAATTCTCAAAATCAGTTTTATGGACTCCCCTTAAGATCGAAATCTAAAAATTCTAAAGACGATCTATCTAAATATTCCCTTCTTGAAGCAGAAGATGATGGTGCCTTAAAATGGCTTGCAAGTGTGATTTCTAATAACGACAATACACTCAGAGACTCCTTAACAACACAAGGGACACGTATTGTATCATTCGCTCCCATTTTGAAATGGAAGACTTTTCCACTCAGTGATATTGCAAATCGAATTTTAGCTATAGGTAAAGCGGCATTAGGCTGTCCGATAGAAATTGAATTTGCTGTCAACATGGAAAAAAATGAGACACCTGAATTTTGCTTACTTCAAATAAAACCAATGGTTTTAACAGGATTAAAATCAATTCAAACCCATTCCACAACTGTAGATGCATTTTGCAAAAGTCACATAACCCTGGGTGACGGAAAAATTGATAAGATCCATGATCTAGTTATTGTGCGAGCCCAAACATTTGATCCATCCAAAACACAAAAGATTGCTGATGAAGTAGAAAAGATAAACAGAAATTTTAACTTGAAAAATAATTATATTCTCTGTGGGCCCGGACGGTGGGGTACCGCTGATCCGTGGTTGGGTATCCCCGTTAGTTGGCAACAAATTTCACAAGCAAAAATAATCATCGAAATTGGACGAACGGACATGCCTGTAGACCCTTCATTCGGTAGCCACTTTTTTCAGAATATAACAAGCCTCCACGTGGCATATTTCACAATTAATCCAAAACTAAAAGAAGATTCTTTATCGTTCGGCTGGCTTTCCAACGAGAATCTTATGAAATCAGGACCCTATGTAGATTGGTATCAATTTAAAGAACCGTTTATAGCGACATTGGATGGGACAACTGGGAATGGGCTGATTTTTAAACCAGAACCCGAAGAAATTGAATTTATGGATGAAGAAGAATCCAGCGGGATTTAAATAGTGATTGCTGGAATTGTGGACCAAACATATTCCAATCCGCCCCTAGGACCAACTGACTCCTAAAGGAACCGTTGGCAATTTCTATTTTTACACCACACCTTGGTCTATCATGGAATCTGCAATTTTGATAAAACCGGCAATGTTAGCGCCCTTAATATAATTTACGGAGCCATTTTCTGTTCCATGTATCACACAAGCTTCATGTATATTTTTCATAATAGTGTGAAGTTTATTATCCACTTCTTCTCTGCTCCAATTTAGTCGCATACTATTTTGACTCATTTCTAATCCACTGGTTGCAACACCACCAGCATTGGCCGCTTTTCCAGGTCCAAATAAGATACCACTTTCCATAAACACATTGACTGCATCAGGATCAGTTGGCATATTGGCTCCTTCAGAAACAGCCTTACACCCATTAGAAACTAACATTTTTGCATCATCGCTATTTATTTCGTTTTGGGTTGCACAAGGCAATGCTATATCACATTGAACGGACCAAGGTCTTTGACCTTCTAAATAAGTTGCGCCAAATTTGTCTGCATACTCTTTGATACGTCCACGGCGATTATTTTTCAAATCCATAACCCATGCTAGTTTTTCTTTATCAATTCCATTTTCATCATGGATGGTTCCAGATGAATCGGAAAGGGTTACAACTTTGGCACCCAATTCTGTTGCCTTTTCTGTGGCATATTGTGCCACGTTTCCAGAACCGGAAACTGAAACAGTTTTACCGTTAAAGCTATCTCCCACATGTTTGAGCATTTCTTCAGCAAAATAAACACACCCATAGCCAGTGGCTTCAGGACGAATTAATGATCCACCCCAGTTTAATCCTTTTCCAGTTAGAACACCGGTAAATTCATTTCGGATTCGTTTATACTGGCCAAACATAAATCCGATTTCGCGACCACCTACACCAATATCACCAGCCGGTACATCTGTATCAGCACCTATATGACGCGAAAGTTCTGTCATAAAACTTTGACAAAAACTCATGACTTCATTATCTGATTTCCCTTTCGGATCAAAATCAGAACCGCCCTTACCGCCGCCCATGGGGAGTGTGGTGAGACTATTTTTGAAAACTTGTTCAAATCCTAGAAATTTCAAAATAGAGAGATTCACTGATGGATGAAACCGTAACCCACCTTTATAGGGTCCGATAGCAGAATTAAACTCAACACGAAAGCCCCGATTCACTTCCACTTCTCCTCGGTCATTCCGCCAAGAGACTCGAAACTGGATGACGCGCTCAGGCTCTACCATTCTGTCTAAAATTTTTGCATGTAAATAGTGTGGGTTATCCTGTAGAAAATCCCAAAGAGATTCTACTACTTCGTGAACTGCTTGATGGAATTCTACTTCCCCAGGGTTCCGTGACTTAACACTGTCCATAAATTGATCTAATGATGAATACATTTTTTGCTCCTTATTTCAAAAAATCGTTGCGGAAATTACATGATTCATTTCATGGGTAAAGAGAAATATTTTTGATTGATTTCTCATTGGATATAGGTGGAATTCTCCACTAATTTTCTAGGCTTTTTTACAACAATTATGGCGGAGTAGCTCAGCTGGTTAGAGCACCGGAATCATAATCCGGGTGTCGGGGGTTCGAGTCCCTCCTCCGCTACAAAAAAGCCCCAAGAAAACTCGGGGCTTTTTTTCTATCTATAATTGTTAAATGGTTTTTTATTTCAA
>JAPYRR010000067.1 GCA_029936885.1 Fidelibacterota bacterium
TAATCGGGATTACTTTAAAGTAGATCTTGCAATTCAATCCTATACGCCAATTGGTAAAAAATCAGTTTTTGCGACCCGTATTAAAATTGGCCGGTTATGGGGCTGGGACTCAAATAATACGGATTATAGTTATGAAAAATTTTATCTAGGTGGAAGTACGTCGATGAGGGGTTGGGATGTGCTTAGGTTTAAAAAGGACAATAATGAACCTATTGGGGAAATTATTCGTTTAATGACAAATATTGAGTATAGATTTCCAATTTATAAAATGATTGGTTTTACTCTGTTTGTTGATGGTGGAATTTTAACAGATCATACCGTTAATGTTTCTGCAAATATCATAAAATGGGATTCGGGATTTGGCGTCACAATTCAAACACCTTTTGGACCAGCTAGAATTGATTATGCAGTCCAAATTAATGAAACAAACAATAGAAAAATACAATTAGGTATCCAATATCTTTTCTAATTCAGTTTATTATTTTTTTGGAACCGATATATCATTCATGCATTTAAACTCAGACCAAACTCTTTTTAGAAGGGAAAACCGGCATTAATTTCCCACGCTTTAAAACTAAAGGAAGACAATGAAAACTAAACTTATTCTATCAATAATAGGATTGCTATTCATCACTGGTTGCTCAAAATCAGCCGATGAATTGTTTGAACTATCAAACGATAACTTAAAAAATAATGAGATTGACCAAGCAATTATAGATTTGGAAACTCTCGTGTCAAAATATCCACAAGATAGTTTGGCTGCTCACGCTCAGTATAAGTTAGCATCTATTCAACTGAATTGGAAAAACAACCTAGCGAATGGATATGCAGCCCTCCAGACAACTGCCAATAATTTTGGGGAGTCAATACAGGGAATTCAGGCTCAAAAAGAGATCGACCAATTTCCAGAATATATTTTGAATAAAGCAGAGTCTCTTCGAAAAAGAAAAATGGTAAAAGAGGCGGTTGACCATCTAATGTATTTGACAGAGAAATATTCACAGCATGAACTCACACCCAAAGGACAATATATGCTCGGCGATCTTTATATGAATGAATTTCGAGATTTCACCACAGCAGTTCAAGAATATAGAAAAGTAATAGAGAATTTTGCCGGTTCATCTCAGGAAGCTCATGCACTTTTCATGATAGGTTATATCTATGCAAATGTTGTGAACGACCCAAAAAGTGCTCAAATCGAATATAATGAATTCTTAAAAAAATTCCCGACCCACGAGTTAGCACCTTCTGTCAAATTTGAAATTGAGTTTCTTGGAAAGGGAATAGAAGAAATTCCCGCATTGAAACACATTACATCCTAATATTTAATTTATGAGCGATTTTAGTTTAACGGAGATCAATGAACGGATCTCAAAATCATCATTATTTGTAGATGAATTGAAAAAAGCAATGTGTCAAGTTATTGTTGGTCAAGATGTTTTGATCAATAAGATACTGATTTCCATGTTGGCGAATGGCCATATTTTGTTAGAAGGTGTCCCAGGTTTAGCAAAAACGCTTACAGTCAATACATTAGCACAACTTATATCTACAAAATTCCAACGCATCCAATTCACACCGGACATGTTGCCGGCTGATTTATTGGGGACATTAATTTATAATCAGAAAACGGGGAAATTTGATACACGAAAAGGTCCCATATTTTCCAATATAATATTAGCAGATGAAATAAACCGATCCCCTGCAAAAGTACAAAGTGCATTGCTTGAAGCCATGCAAGAACGTCAGGTTACTATCGGCAAAAACACATTTAAACTAGATTCCCCATTCCTCGTAATGGCAACCCAAAATCCAATTGAGCAAGAAGGGACTTACCCTTTACCGGAAGCACAGGTAGATCGGTTTATGTTCAAATTAATAGTTGATTATCCCGACAGGGATTCTGAAAGATTGGTTTTACGCCAGAATACCAAAAAATTGATTGTTGAAGATTTAGAATCAGTTGTTTCTAGTCAAGAGATTCTGGATGCACAAACTGTGATTCATGATATTTATGTAGATGAAAAAGTAGAAGATTATGTGTTGAATCTTGTATTCGCTACCCGAAATCCTGGACAGAACGGGTTGAATGACTTGGAAGGGATAATCGATTATGGTGCTTCGCCAAGAGCAACCATCAATTTAATTCGGGCTGCAAAAGCACGAGCATTTACAGAACATCGTGGTTACATCACTCCGGAAGATATTCGTTATATTGGCGCTGATGTTTTACGTCACCGGTTAATCCTAACCTATGAAGCAGAAGCGGAAGAATTAACACCGGAAGATGTGATCAAACGACTTTTTGAAGTGGTCGAAGTGCCGTGATTCAAAAAACAATTCGCTGTGCCATTTAATATACTGGTCTTTTGTAATAATCATTACGTCTTCCTCTTTTGCTCACGAAATAATCAAAGAATTAAACTGGGCTCCTAAATGTACTTCTACCATCTAATATAAGGTGAAACAGTGATCCCTCGTCAGATTTTGCAAAAGGTGAAGCAGATTGAGATTCGAACCCGCGGTTTGGTAAATGACTTATTTGGTGGAGAATACCATTCTGTTTTTAAGGGTCGGGGTATGACCTTCTCAGAAGTCCGTGAATACCAACCCGGTGATGACATTCGATTAATCGATTGGAATGTTACCGCTCGAACCGGATCCCCATTTATTAAAATATTTGAAGAAGAACGTGAATTGACCGTTTATCTTTTGGTGGATATTTCTGCCTCTGGGGAATTTGGTTCAGGGCAACAATTAAAAAGAGAAGTTGGTGCGGAGATTGCGGCAGTCTTGGGATTTTCAGCCATAAAGAATAATGATAAAGTTGGTCTAATCCTTTTTTCGGACGAAATTGAAAAATATGTTGTACCAAAAAAAGGGAAAAGCCATGTGCTACGGGTGGTGAGGGAACTCCTTTACACAGAACCAAAAAAGACAGGTACATCCATGAAAAATGCTCTGGATTACCTCTTAAAAGTAGCGAATCGGAAAAGTGTCATTTTTATAATTTCAGATTTTTTGGATCAAGATTATTGGTCATCCCTAAAAGTCGTAAATCGAAAACATGATGTGATTGGAATTCGTCTTTATGATCCGGCAGAAACAAATATGCCTGACATGGGATTGGCGAAAGTTGAAGATCCGGAAACGGGCGAAACATTCTGGGTAGATACTTCGTCCAAAGATGCGCGGAATCGATTAAAAAAAGAGATTCAGATCCAACAGGAAAAATTTCAGAAAGATACCAGGAAAATCGGACTAGATATGATTCCTATTTCCACAAATGAGGATTTTGTAGAACCACTCATGTCTTTTTTTAAAAAAAGGGAGAAAAGACATTAATGCAGACATTTCTCCTATTTCTATTTTCATCTTTCATTTTTGGACAAAGCCTGTCCGTTGTCTCTGAACTGGATACGACTCAAGGATATATTGGGGATATTTTTCATTGGACGATTAAAATTGAAGGCCAAAAGAATAAATCTATCCAGCTTCCTGAATTAGGGGAAATCAATGACACAATTTCAATCCGGAGTCAAACTTTAATTCACGAAAATTCAGAATTGGTTGGAATTGATTTTGAAATCATGGTTTGGGATACAGGACAATTTGTAACGCCTGAATATGCTATAAATATTCTGAATGAAGATGGATCTATTGATTATTCTCTCTCTGCCAATCCGATTAACTTTTCTGTAGTAACTATTCTTTCCGCATCTGAAAATCCCGATTTTCGCCCCTTGAAAGGCCCGGTCCCTGTTAAAGGTATCTTTCCCAAAAAAACTGTTTTCCTTTGTCTTATTATGTTCGCCATGCTGGGAAGTATGATATGGACTTGGCGCCAACGTAAAGAAGTTCATTATCAAAAAGTTGATTATACAATTATAGAATCCCCGGAGGATAGAGCGAACCGTCGTTTGAGAGATTTGGATTCGTCTGGACTATCGAAAGAATTTTATGCAGATCTTTCTCATATTTCCCGAGAATATATTGAGACAAAATATTTCGTCCGTGCGTTGGAAATGACGACCGAAGAAATCAATGAATTCCAGTCTTTATTCCCTATGGAAGATGAGCTATTCTCAGAATGGCATCAATTATTGTCTGAAGCAGATATGGTGAAATTTGCACGAAAAATACCAAGTCCGGAGAAAATGTCTGCAGATAAAAAAAGGATATATTCTCTTATTTCACAAGTATAAAACTCATTTCCTTGTGATAGGTACTTTATGTATAATTAGACTAGTCTTTTGGTAAAAATCATAGGGGAGATAAATTGTATCTGAAAAAGCTTATATTCATTTCTCTATTTATTATAATTGGATGTAAAAATGATGAAATATCAGAAGGGTGTATTGACGAATCTTTGATAGACGATACCATCGACTGTACAACGGAATATGCGCCTGTTTGTGGTTGTGATGGTGTGACCTATGGAAACGCCTGCGCTGCAATAAATTGGAACGGTGTAACGGATTATACCCTAGGTGAATGCGAAGACTAGATAAAATGATTTTGTAATGGGAATTATAAAGGATTCTTATTCATAAATTTTAAAATTCCACTCATTTGAAGATTCAAAGTCCGGTGGTAAATTTCAGGCTAATTTTATAATTATTTAAGGACGTACATGGCAACAACATCAGATATAAGAAATGGCGCAGTAATTCTGCACAAACATAAACGAATGAAAGTGATAGAATTCCAGCATGTTAAACCTGGGAAAGGTGGTGCCTTTGTGCGCACTAAACTGAAAGATATTCAATCAGGAAAAATCTTTGATGAAACATTCAATGCGGGGCGAAAACTTGAATTCATTCGTGTGGAAGCCAAAACAATGCAGTTTTTATATGATGATGGTGATTCATTTGTTTTTATGGATAATGAAACTTATGATCAATTAAATATTCCCATAGAATCTATTGGAAATGGTAGAAACTTTATGACAGGTGGAATGAATGTGGATCTACTTTTTGATGGCACGGAAGTTTTAGACGTACGATTACCGTCTCATGTTGTATTGGAAGTGATCCAAACTGATCCGGGATTTAAAGGGAATACAGCTCAAGGTGCAACAAAACCAGCGACTGTTGAAACGAACTATACATTAAATGTCCCCCTTTTTATTGATGAAGGGGACAAACTTAAAATTGACACCAGAAACGGTGAATATGTTGAACGATCAAAAGATTAATATTGACGAGGAGATATTATGTGGCAGAATAAATTAAAAGAGATTATTTACATGCTAGAAAATTCGAATGTAAATGAAATAGAAATCAAATTTTGGGGACGGAAATATAGAGTTTCCAAAGGTGCAAGCTTAGCTGCAGCTCCAATTGTTGCACCCGTTGTGCCGCCTGAACCCATGTCGGCCCAGCAAGAAGTAAGTGCGCCCCAACAATCGGAACCTGTTGAATCTGAAGTTAATGGAGAAGATCTTCTCTCGCCCATGCCCGGTACATTTTATGGCTCTCCCACACCGGATGATCCACCCTTTGTTTCTATAGGAGATTCAGTAAAAAAAGGCCAAACCCTTTGTATCATTGAAGCTATGAAAATAATGAATGAAATTGAAGCTGAATTTGATGGAACTATTACAGATGTTAAGGTTGGGAATGGCGATCCAGTGGAATACAACCAAACATTGTTTATTATAGATCCTGCTTAGACCCGTATGTTTAAAAAAGTCCTGATCGCTAATCGAGGCGAAATTGCCCTTCGTGTTATTCGTGCCTGCCATGAAATGGGAATTAAAACTGTGGCAGTTTATTCAACGGCGGATGAATTATCCCTTCATGTAAAATTTGCTGATGAAGCGGTCTGTATTGGCCCTCCACCTAGCAGTGAAAGTTATCTGAATATCCCAAGAATAATTGCAGCGGGCGAAATTACCGGTGCAGATGCAATTCATCCCGGATACGGATTTTTATCCGAATCGGCCCAATTCTCAAAAATTTGCGAAGAGAATGGGTTCACCTTTTTAGGACCGACACCCGAAATAATCAATGCCATGGGAAATAAGGCACAAGCCAAGATTACCATGAAAAAAGCAGGTGTACCTGTTGTCCCTGGTGGAGAAGGAATTCTAGATAGTCCAGAAGATGCAAAAATAAAAGCAGACGAAATGGGATATCCGGTTATGCTAAAAGCATCAGCGGGTGGTGGCGGACGTGGGATGCGTCTCGTGAAAAAATCAGAAGATGTGATTAACGCATATAAATCTGCGAGTCAGGAATCTTTAACTGCTTTTGGCAACGGTGACATGTATATCGAAAAATTCATTGAGAATCCTCGTCATGTTGAAGTTCAAATCCTAGCAGATAGCCATGGGAATGCCATTCATTTAGGTGAACGAGAATGTTCAATCCAAAGGCGTCACCAGAAATTGGTTGAGGAATCACCTTCTCCTTTCGTGGATGACAAAACTAGAAAATTGATTGGTGAAGCTGCAGTAGCCGGCGCTAAAGCTGTGAATTATGTTGGCGTGGGTACCATCGAATTTTTAATGGACAAAAATAAAAATTATTTCTTCATGGAAATGAATACGCGAATCCAGGTTGAACATCCCGTTACAGAAATGGTCACCGGAGTCGATCTTATTAAACAGCAGATCAGAATGCACGCCGGATTAAAATATTCTGAATATTTACAGGATTTTAAACTACGCGGCCACTCCATTGAATGTCGGATCAATGCGGAAGACCCTGCTAATAATTTTATGCCGTTTCCAGGAGTAATCACCAATTTTCACATGCCAGGTGGAAAGGGAGTTCGTGTGGATAGTCATGCATATTCCGGATACAAAATTCCCACCCAATACGATTCTATGATTGGTAAGATTATCGTTCATGCAAAAAATCGTGAAGGCGCAATTATTCGGATGTATCGTGCTCTGGAAGAAACAATTATTGCTGGACCCAAAACAACCATACCCTACCAAATGGCAATTATGGAAAATGAGAAATTTAGGTCTGGGGATTTTGATACAAGTTTCCTAGAAACATTTGATTACGACCCTGAAAAATATGCTCACAAGGATGAAAAATAATGAATACACCTAATAACCTACTTTACACTAAAGATCATGAGTGGGCAAAATATGACGGCGATGAAGTGACCATTGGTATCACAGATTTCGCTCAGGGTCAATTGGGAGATGTTATATTTGTTGAGCTACCGGAAGTAGGAGAAGAAATCAACGCTGGAGATACCTTCGGGGAAGTTGAAGCGGTGAAAACTGTTTCAGAATTATTTGCACCCATTTCAGGTACCATTTGTGCTGTAAACGAAGATTTGGAAAATTCTCCAGATAAGGTAAATGGTGATCCCTATGGCGATGGTTGGTTGATAAAAGTAACGCCGTCGAATCCAGATGAAAAAGATGAATTAATGAATTTTCTTTCCTATGAGGAGTTCGCCAGTTAAATGACAGTCTTTTCACACCTGAATTCTGTCATAAATGACAAAGGGGCTGCCTATGTGGTGCTGATAGATCCGGATCGAAAAAATGATGATTCATTAGAATCTCGTGTAGACTCTGCCAATGAATCGTGCGTGGATGCTCTTTTTGTTGGTGGAAGTTTAATGATGGATGGTAATTGCGAAAAACGTGTCAAAAGAATTAAGGATGTTTCAACTATACCTGTAATATTTTTTCCCGGTGGCGTGGGACAACTTAATTCCCATTATGATGCCATGTTATTCATGTCAATCATTTCGGGTCGCAATCCACATTATTTAATTGGGGAACAAGCGATTGCTGCTCCCATGGTAAAAGACTGGGGTGTTGAAACTATTCCAACCGGATATATGC
>JAPYRR010000068.1 GCA_029936885.1 Fidelibacterota bacterium
GCTACCATGTAAAAAAAGAAAGTAAGTGGTTTGTTCGTCCGGCATATTCATTTCGTTTTGGACTGCCAAAAATGAAAAATCCATTTTCCTGGATTCCCGGTTTGGATGAAGTCTTTTCCAATGGTGTTTTATATTTGTTAGAAAGGCAGGAGAATTAAAATGGAATGGCTGGGCATACTTCTTCTTTATGCAATTTCCGCATATATGAAAAAGCGTAATAAAGATGCTAAACAACGGGAAATTGAATCTGATCCTGAATGGGATCCACCAGAAGATTATCAACCCCCAAAGCAACCTCAATCACTTAAGCCCAATTTAGATCAGTTATTGAATGACCTGTTTCAGGGTGCTGTAAAATTAGAACCGGATATTCCGGAGATGGATGAAATTGAAGATGATGTTTCTTTAGAAGAAAAGCCCTATCAAGCACCGGTCCATGTTGAAGACCATTCATCCCATATTAAAGATCAGGCAGAGGCGTTCGAACAAAACATCCATCATTCTAAATTGGCAGATCGGAAAGAAATGCGTTTAGGAAAAAAATGGGAAAAAAAGAATAAACTTCGTTCTGAATTATTTGACTCCAATAAATCCCTAAAGAAAGCTATTATATTAAAAGAAGTTTTGGATAAACCGCTGGCATTGCGGTAATATTCTTTGTTGAGACGTTTCGCAGAACATCACAAACTATTAATAAATGAAAATATTCCAAAACAAATACCCTTTAGAATCAAAGATTTAGTAATGGAGATGGCGGCGTTTATTCATTTTTAAGAGTTTCTAGTTTTATTTATCCTAACCGATCATAGATTTTTTTTGCTTCCGTTTCCAGTTGTTCTTTTGTTCCATTATTGTGAATCACAAAATCTGCCATATGAACTTTGTCTTTATCGGGCCATTGGAGTTCCAATCGTTGGAAAAATTGATCTCGGTCTAGGTCACCACGCGTCATAACACGTTCAGTCCGGATTTTTAAATGAGACGTTACTACCAATACATAATCCATGTGTGTATAGGCACCGGATTCATATATTAAAGCTGCATCCACAACAAATACATCGTGCTTTCCAGTTGCCAATATTGTATCGAAGGCAGAATCTATTTCATTAAAAACATAGGGATGTACGATTGTGTTGAGCCGTTGTTGATGATCTTCATCCTGGAAAGCGATCTTAGCTAATTTAGCTTTATCAATCTTATTATCACCCCCCAAAACATCCGTCCCAAATTCAGCAATAAGCTCACTCTGGGCTGTGCCATTTGTGTCCAGGATGCTCTTTGCTACTGAGTCTGCATCAAAAATATATGCTCCCCATTCATGAAATAAGGAGCTTACAGAACTTTTGCCAGTTCCTATTCCGCCCGTGAGTCCAATTTTTAGCATTCTATTTTATTACGTGTAATATTCGTTCGGTGATTTCGGGTATTTCCCCAAGTCCGTCCACTTCTTTTAGGATACTTTTATCCAGGTAAAAGTCTAATAAAGGAGCCGTCTTTTCCCAATATATTTTTTGACGTTTTCTAATCACATCCGGTGTATCATCACTCCGTCCTAATTCTTCTCCACGCTTGATGAGTCTTGCTACCAATTCATCTTCGTTTGCAGTGAGACTGATGGCCCACTCCAGTTCATGTTTGATGGAATGCATCATTTTATCCAATCCTTCTGCCTGGGGGAGTGTTCTGGGAAATCCATCTAAAAGATAACCGTTATCACAATCCGGTTTAGAGATCCGTTCTTTTACGATTTCAATCAAGATATGGTCTGGAACTAATTTCCCGAAATCCATATAAAGTTTAGCGTCCATCCCAATTGCGGATTTCGCTTCAACTTCTGCCCGGAGAATATCTCCGGTGGAAAGATGTAAAATCTCTAATTTATCTTTTATGCGGTCTGCTTGCGTTCCCTTACCAACGCCCGGCGGTCCCATAATCAATAGTTTCATCTTTTTACCAATTCCTTAAATTTTTTTTAAATTAAGATTCCGGCAACGGTTGCTGTTAGCCAGGATGCCAGTGCGCCACCAATCATAGCTTTTGTTACAATTTTAGCTAAATCTTTTTTTCGGTCAGGCGCCATAGCGCCAATTCCACCCAGTTGAATTCCAATAGACCCAAAATTTGCGAATCCACATAAAGCATAACTGGCGATTATGGCTGTTCTTTCTGATATTTGTCCAGAAGCCAAAATCGTTTTAAGATCACCATAGGCGATCAATTCTGTAAAAGCGATCTTTTTCCCCATAAGTGTCCCCATCATGGAAGATTCTTCCCAGGGGACGCCCATGGTCCAAGCCAAGGGTTGAAACAAAAGTCCTAATACCTCATCAATGGATGTTCCGGCATAGCCAAATTGCCCGGGAATGGCTTGAAGTAGGAAATCAACCATAGCAACTATAGAAATGAATGCAACCAGCATGGCGGCCACATTTGCTGCCAGTTTTAATCCGTCTGTGGCGCCGTTTCCCAAAGCTTCCATGGCGTTTGAACTGGTTTTTTCTATTTCAATATTCATATCACCTATAGTTTGTGATTCTTCAGTCTCAGGATAAATGATCTTTGCTACTACAATTGCCGCTGGTGCGGACATAACAGATGCAGCAAGAAGATGTCCTGCAATTCCGGGAATGTCAGTAAGCCATTTTACGTAAATCGCCAACACGCCGCCAGAAACCGTTGCAAATCCACCCACCATAACGGTCATGAGTTCGGAATGGGTCATTGTATTTAGAAAAGGTCGAATCATGAGAGGTGCTTCTGTTTGGCCTACAAAAATATTAGCGGAGATGCTCAAGGTTTCTGATCCGCTGGTGCCCATGGTTTTCTGCATGACTTTGGCAATCCACTTTACCACAATCTGAATAATGCCAAAATGGTAAAGCATGGACATGAGGGCTGAAAAGAAAATGATGGTGGGTAATGCACGAAAAGCAAAATTAATCAAAGAAGGATGAAATCCAATATCCGGTACAAACGAAGTAAAAAGAAAATCTCCACCTGCATCTGAAAAACTGATGAGTTTGGAAATCGCTTTGTCTAAAAATCCAAAGATTGGTTTTCCAATTGGCGTTTTTAAAATAAAAACTGCAAAAATAAGCTGAAGTCCAAGACCCCATCCCACAATTCTATAATTAATTTTTGAGCGATTATTGGAAAGAGCAAAGGCAATCCCCAACAAGGCTACAATTCCGATCAATCCTGTTAATCTTTCCATCAATTCTCCTCAGGTGCTTCGTAACAATTTCGACACCGTGCTTCATATTTATCTAATTCACCAATTACTACTTGCCCCGTATCACTTGAAGTACGTTGTGTATATGTTGCCGGATTTCCACATTGTACACAAATGGCACGAAGCTTATCAAGGTAATCGGCTTCACACATAAGTTGGGGCATGGGACCAAAAGGCACTCCACGATAATCCGTATCCAAACCAGCCACCACAACTCGTTTTCCATTGCTGGCTAATGTTTTGCAAACATCCAGAATAGAATCATCAAAGAATTGTGCCTCATCAATAGCCACCACACTTGCATTCTCAGCTAATTTCAAAATTTGATCAGATGATTCAACCACAAAAGATTCCATTTTTAATTGGTTATGACTTACAATATGATTTTCACTGTATCGGGAATCGATGCGAGGTTTAAATATAATTGTAGGCATTTTCGCGATTTGGGCGCGGCGAAGTCTTCGAATCAATTCTTCAGTTTTTCCAGAAAACATACCGCCACAGATCACTTCGATCCATCCTGCATCTTTGGGCGTCCAAGTCATAATTTTTTTAAGATTGAATTTATTTTTGTTCGAATTAAATCCACAGCAACTTTATTTTCACCCCCTTCAGGTACTATAAGATCAGCATAATATTTAGAGGGCTCAACAAATTGTTCATGCATAGGACGAACAGTTGTTAAATACTGTTTATTAACCGATTCAGGCGTACGTCCCCGTTCATTGATATCTCGTGTTAGCCTCCGAATAAAACGAATATCTGGAGGGGTATCTACAAAGATCTTTATGGCGAATAAATTTCGTAGTTGAGGGTAATGAAGTGTAAGAATTCCTTCCACGACAATCACATGATGTGGTGTAATGGACGTGGTCCTGCCCATCCGAACGTGTGTAGAAAAATCATAAGTTGGAACTTCTACAGAATTACCTTTTATTAAATCCTTTAAATGAGATTCAAAGAGCCCAATATCAATGGAGTCGGGATGGTCAAAATTCTGAGCAACCCTTTCTTCATATAAAATATGGGAGAGGTCGTTATAGTATGAATCCTGTTCAAGAACAGCCACCTCACCTTCACCGTATTCTGAAAGAATTCCTTTTGCTAGTGATGTTTTGCCAGATCCGGTTCCCCCGGCAATCCCTATAATTATTGTATTCATTTTAAATGTGAATCATCAAATGCGTCGGGTAGAAGTTCCGAAGATGAAAGGGTTTTTACCCATCCTTTTTTATCACAAATATGGATCGGGATATCGCCGCATAAATCCCAAATTACTTGTCGACATGCGCCACATGGAGATCCGCCGTTGGCTGTCACGACAGCAAGGGATTTAAACGATGTATGCCCTTCCGCAATGGCACGAAATAGAGCAGTTCGTTCTGCGCAACATGTGAGACCATAGCTCGAAGATTCCACATTACATCCTCCAACAATTTCACCGGTTTCGGTCTCCACGGCAGCACCGACTTGATAGTTGGAATAGGGAGCATGAGCAACATCACACATTTTTATAGCAGTTTGTATTAGTTTATTATTCATTTTTTTCAAATCGGACCTTTTGAAGAAAATTTAAAAGAGCAACTCCGGCAATAAATCCGCCAATATGCGCGAACCATGCAACACCACCTGTTGTATTAACGCCAATACTACCAAGTCCATTTGTTAATTGCATTAAAAACCATAACCCTAAAACAATCTGAGCTGGCACCACAATGGTTGTAATAAAAATAAATATGACAAAAACATGGACTCGTGCTTTTGGAAATCGAATCATATAAGCGCCAAGAACTCCGGCAATTGCACCACTTGCTCCAATCATGGGAATTTGTGAAAACGGTTCAATAAAAAATTGAGCCAGTGCAGCACCAACTCCACAGGCAATATAGAATATAAAATATTTTACGTGTCCAAGGATACTTTCCACGTTATCTCCAAAAATGTAGAGGAACCACATATTGCCAATAATATGAGCAAACCCGCCATGCATAAACATTGAAGTAAAGATAGTTAATAAATTGAATTCAGCTGGAACAAAACCGAATGTAAATACAAAGGCGGCACCTTGTTGAGGATTGTTATTCGATAAAATAAATTGACCTACAAATACCAATATATTAATAGCAATAATTCCATAGGTTACAAATGGAAATAGAATGCTTGGATTATCGTCTTTATAAGGGAAAAACATTAATACACTGAGAAGTAGATTATTTCAGTGGATTCATTACCCATCCGATCTCGAACTTTAAAATCTATTTGATGCTGGCCTTCTGAAAGGGGTTGTTCTATTAAATAGGATATTTCTTTTTTAATGGGTTGGTAAGCAGGAAAAACCTGATTCCCATTTAGCATTAGATCAAAGGATGCTTCTTCAGATTCAATTCCGGAAATAAGATCATCCACTGATATTATTATTTGATTCACATCCTGCAATTGATACCGACCGCCATCTGCAGGGAAAGTGCTTTTTATGAGAGGGGAATCCAAATCTTGGATTATCGTGATTGCATCCATTTGATTTAATGTTGCTGTAAGAATCTGTTTCCGACGGTTATTATTTGTAGGTGTATAAACCCATTCTTCATCTTTTCCATTATAATAATAGATTCCAAGATTTGAGTGATCAGCAAGGTCTCGATCATAACGAATTCCAACTTTAAATGTATCTCGCAGGGCAATATTATAAGGTTGTAATTGATAGACAGGTGATAGGTGAAAGCCTTCATTCACAGGTGCAAATTCTTTAACTCGATCTATCCAAACTACATTTGTTTGGTAAAAAGTATTGGACAGAATTTGAATAGAGCAATTTTTGTCATTGGAAAGCACTACCGTTTCTTGTCCTGGCCCTGATGTTTTTGGATTAAAATGAAATCGAGTTTCTCGAGTTATTCCTTCGTGTAACAATTCAACATCTACATATTTTATATCTTTAACAGAATGGTGTGACATTAATTCGGATAGGTATGTGTTTGGCTGGATTTGGACCAATGGGTAGGACTGAAATGTATTATCATTCGCTAACTTAATGGTGCATCGAATTGGCACAAATTGGTTCAAATCAACTTGAAAGAAAATGCCACGCTCGGTATTGGATATTTTTAAATCTGGTCGAATATCAAGGACGCTAGTTTTTTGAATCATTGATGTCCAATGAAATGGGTCCACCATGCCTCCCAATTGATTAATTCCAATAATCTGAAGTATCCTGTTATTTATCGATTTTAAAGAAAGGGTGATATGCAGATCTTTTTTTACTTGTTGTGCATGAAGAATTTCTACTTTTTGATCTGCATAGCCGTAAGGGGTGAAGCTGTAAATAATTGCATCTCGAATTGGTAATCCCCCTCTTTTTGGTGAAAGGGCTAATGTAATTACTTTATCATCTCGAAGGATTTCCTCTGCGCCAAGAGTCATGGGGAATGTTCCGGCAATCATTCCTCGTACCACCGCTTTATTTCCGGAGGCATCATAAATATTAATTTCTACGGAATGGAACCCGGGTGCCATTCGAATAATACCGGTTTCTTTTGATGAATGAATAGATGTTTTGGGATGCTCCTCTAGACGATAAAGTTTTTGGTATTCTCCGAGATTTTGTCTTTTCAAATCAAATTGGATCATGGTTTTTGCTGCATATCCATTTGAAAAAGGAATTTTAGTATAATCCAATTCAAATTGTTTCCTGCCATCAATTAATAATTCAGCTTTTTGAAATTGGTAGGAATTATTGCCACCTTCACGTTTATCAACGGCCTGTATAGCAAATGCAAAATCTCCAAAAACACTCAGCGTATCCGCAAAATGATACACACCTGCCCTATCTCTGTATAGGGGGATAGTCTGGATCAGTGAACTGGCATTAACCATAGATCCCTGCGACAAGGGGATTAAAGCGAGTTTTTTGGGAATGGGTGTAACATGGTCTGGAATATCAAATGCCATTGTGAGAGGATTTAGGGGTTCACTTTTACTTGAACGATATTCAAAATGGAGATGAGGTCCAAAAGAATTTCCTGTATTGCCTGTATAGCCAATCACATCTCCCTTCTTTACTTGAAATTCTCTACGAGAAAAATGTGCATCAACTTTATAGCTTCTTCTTCGGGTTTGCTGCATGTGCCAGACTTTTTCCAAAATAGGAGTGAAAGATTCTAGATGAGCATAAAGAGCCTCATGTCCTGAGACCGTCATTTGATAAAGTGCTTTACCATACCCATTATAATTTGAGACAAGCCGATGAATATATCCATCTTCAACGGCAACCACCTCATATCCTGTTATTCCGTTTGTTTTAATATCCAATCCCATATGGAAATGATCATCTCGATTTTCACCAAAATTGGATGAATAGAAATGGCTGGCACTTGTAGGCCATTTCACATCCTGACAAATTGATTGCGAAATCAGGAAAAGGAACAATGTTATGAAGTATCGATTCATGGAATAAATAATGAGGGGCAATTTATTCCGATAAAGTAGAGGATTTCAATGAGTGATTTGTTTC
>JAPYRR010000069.1 GCA_029936885.1 Fidelibacterota bacterium
ATATAGTTTGGGAGTGGCACATTTGGGATCATTTAATTCAAGATGTCGATTCAACCCTCTCCAATTTTGCAGGCATTTCTGAACACCCTGAATTACAGGATGTGAACTATGGAAATGCGGGTAGTAATCAAGGTCCAGGTGGCCCAAACGGTGATTGGAAACATTATAATGCAATTGACTATAACGAAGCATTAGATCAAATTGTTATATCTTCCAGGCATCACGATGAGATCTATATTATTGATCATAGTACATCTACAGAAGAAGCTATAGGCCATTCGGGTGGGAATTATGGAATGGGTGGTGATTATTTATTTCGGTGGGGAAATCCCCAGGCATACGATAGGGGAACTAATTCTGATCACCAATTAGCGGGTCAGCATGGCGTGAATTGGATCCCTGAAGGATATCCAGGAGCAGGAAATTTGATATTATTTAATAATAATTACGGTGGTAATACTACCGCTGCAGTATTCGAGATAATTCCGCCAATAAATGGAACCGGGAATTATGATATTATGGATGATCAACCTTATGGACCCGAAGGACCGGTTTGGATGTATTCCGGTTCATTTCATACCCAGATGCAGGGTGGTGCATTCCGCCTTCCAAATGGTAATACACTTATTACCGATTGTGATGACGCATATATGTTCGAGGTGACAAATGAACATCAAGTCGTATGGAACCACGATTATGGTGGCGGCCAAATGTTTATTGCACGAGCATATAAATATCCGCTGGATTATTTAGGTGGAGGATTCCCAGAGTATACGGTGGGTGATGTAAACTTTGATGGGACTCTAGATGTATTAGATATATTATATATTTCGGACATGGCGTCAGGCAATGGGTATTCCCCTACACCTCCAGCTGATTATAATGGTGATGGGGCAGTCACAATCACTGATGTGATTCTCATCCTTCAATACATAATAAATAATTAATATTTAAATAAATATTTGTTTCAGTTTTATAATATTTTGTAATATAGGAAACGTAATAAACGATAAACGTTTCCATTACACATGTCACCTAATCAACAATTAAACCAAATCCTTGAAGGCGGGTTTGACTCAGTAGTAAATACTGGTGTCCGAGCCTTTACAGTCGAATCACTCGCAAAACGTCTGGCGATGAGTAAAAAGACTATTTATAAATTTTTCCCGACGAAGGAAAAATTAATCCGTTCTATTATGCAATTTGTGTTTACTCAAATTAATTCCACATTTAAAAAAGTAATGGAAGGTGAGCCAAACCCTGCAATCCAATTTATAAAAATTATGGAAACGATTGCAAAATTTGCTGGGCGAGCTCCATTAGATAAACTTGCAGAACTCAAATTGTTATACCCGGATATATGGAGAGAGATTGAAACATTTCGATTAAGTCACCAAGATGATTTTTACACGATTCTACAAGACGCCCAAGAACAAGGACTTGCACGGGATGATATTAATATGAGGTCTGCATCGATTATTTATATCAACATCATTAATTCAACTTTTCAACCGGAATTTTTCCTGAAAAATGATTTACCTATTCGTGAAACCATCCGTGGATTTGTACAGGTAGTTGCGAGAGGCATTTTTACTGAAAAAGGATTACAATCAATTAAAGGATATTATGAACAGAATTCAATCTAAATACTCAAACCATTCTGTACGGCAATGGTTTATACGCCAAAGTTTAGATCACCCATGGAGAATGATAATTCTATCTTTATTGGCCACAGTCATAATGGCATCCGGAATCCAATTTTTTGTGATAGATGATGATGTCATGAAAATGCTCCCAAAGAATTTAGAATCACGAGTCTCTTGGGATGCGCTCCAAGACGAATTTGGCAGTACAGAAATGATCTTTATCGCTTTTGGTCATAAAGGTAAATCCATTTTTTCACCGGAAGCTTTCACTGCTGCGTGGGATTTATCAGAGCAATTGGAAACATCCCAAAAAGTTGAAGAAGTGACCAGTGTGTCCCGGGTAACCCGAATGGATAATATAGACGGATTCATGGAAATAGATGATTTGCAACCCGATCGGGAATTGTCCCAGGAAGATATAGATAATATTAAGGATTACCTTGACCGGAATAAAACCATCAAAACACGACTCGTAAGTGTAAAAGATGAATATCTTGTTTTGATGGTTCAACCCTACGATACAAAAGGATTGGATGTTTTTAGGAACGAAGTGGTTGCCATAACAGGCCCAATATTAAAAGGATATGAAATTCATTATGGCGGGAATGCCTATGTTACGGGAACTATGCCAGAAATGATTCGAGAAGATGTGCAAGGTCTTATGAAAATTGGGTTGCTCATTATGGTTAGTATTTTACTCTTGAATCTACGAAGCCCTAAAGGCGTGGCATTGGTGGTAATGGTTATTGGATTATCCCTCTTAGCCATGATGGGATTTATGGGCTGGATCTATCGTCTCACCGGATCAGATAGATTCCTTTTCACCATGGCCAATACATCTATGCCAATCATTTTGTTAACCATCGCAAATTCTGATGGTGTCCATGTTATTACAAAATTTTTCAAGGATCTACGTGGAAAAAAAGACGTTCGCTTGGCTATTGCGTCCACCATGGATTCATTACTTATTCCCATTTTTTTAACGAGTATTACAACTATTGCAGCATTTTTAACCATGATTTCATCGCCACTTGAACCTATGATTGGGTATGGAATATCCATAGGAGCGGGGATTGTTTGGGCTTGGTTTTTGAGCTCGCTTATGATGCCATCTGTAATCAGTTTGCTTAAATGGGATGCAAATTCGGACGCCATATCCAAACCAAGTATTTTTGAAAAGCTTATTGATAAATTGGGAAAAGTTGTATTAACCCATCCAAAGTATGTGTTTTCAACAGGAGCATTTTTTGTCATTGTGGGGCTATTTGGTTTAATGAAAGTCACGGTTGATGTAAATATGGCTAATATGTTTAAGCCGGGAACAGAAATTCGCGATAGCATGGATTTTATGGATAGAGAATTGACGGGAACAATGGATATCCGTGTTCGAATAGAAGGCGATATGAAAGATCCTGAAACTTTATCTGATATGATTTCGCTACAGGAATATATGGAAAAGGATGAAAAAGTATCTGTCAGTTATTCTATAGGAAATGTGGTTGAACAAATGCATCGAACTATTATGGATGACGATCCGGCATTTGAAACTATTCCAGAAAATAGGGAAAAGGTGAATAATCTTTTTACCATGTATTCTATGTCGGGCGATCCAGATGATTTTTCATCATTGGTAGATTATAATTATGAAGTAGGGTTGGTGACAGCCTTAAGCAAGGTTATGTCAACCAATGAGATTTTTTATTATGTTGAAAAAATAGATATATATATTGAAGAAAATTTGAATCCTGATTTAAATATTAATGTTACAGGGATGATAGTTGTTTTTCGCGATTTGGTTATCTTGATTATTAAATCATCAATTTTCAGTATTACATTTTCTTTATTTGTGATTGGTCTCATAGCTTCAGTCTTTTTCAAAAGAATTCTTTGGGGAGTACTTGCCGTCATTCCGCTGACATCCGCTGTAATTATCAATTTTGGATTCATGGGTTATTTCGGAATTGAGTTAAGCCATATTACAGCAATTTTATCGTCAATTATAATCGGGGTAGGTGTGGATTTTGCCATTCATTATATCGCTCAATTTCGAAGATTATCCAGAACCGTTTCAATAGATAAATTGAGTAAGGAAGTGGTAGATGATGTTGGCTATCCTATCATTTTAGATGCAGCATCCAATATGGGATTTGGAGCATTACTATTCTCAGCATTTTTACCAATCCAATATATTGGTGGGCTCATGGTTTTTGCCATGGTTTCTACGTCTCTTGGAACATTAACTGTGTTGTCAGCTTTAGCTGAATTATTAAAGAAAAGATTAATTGAGCGGAGTTAATAAATGATTAAAAGCGCCATTAAAGGGATTGGCTTTTATGTCCCAGCTCAAGTTGTAACCAACCAAGATTTAACAAAATTAATGGATACATCGGATGAGTGGATCAAATCTCGATCCGGCATTGAGGAACGACATTGGGTTAAGGGAGATGAAGCAACATCAGATTTGGCATTTCCAGCAGCAAAAATGGCCATGAAAAAGGCTGGGATTACTCCAGATGAAATTGACCTCGTGGTTGTGGCAACTATATCTTCGGATTATTTTTTCCCCGGTGTGAGTTCACAACTTCAGGAAATGCTAGGCCTGAGAAATGTTGGCTGTTTCGATCTTCGAGCCGCATGTTCGGGATTTGTTTATGCACTCTCCACAGCAGATCAATTTATTCGATCGGGCATGTATAAAACGGCCCTCGTAATTGGGGCTGAAGCACAGTCAAAATTCATTAATAAAACAACAGAAGGTCGTGATATTTCTGTCCTTTTTGGCGATGGAGCTGGAGCGGTCATTCTCCAACCGAGTCAAGACGAAACGGGTATTTTATCCACGCATTTACATAGCGAGGGGAAAGATATGAAAAACTTATGGATGGAAGGTCCGGGCTCATCGGGTTCAAACCAAATTAATAAACTCACGATTGAACAAGCCCAGACCTATGAACCCTTCATGAATGGTAGAGAAGTATTTAAGAATGCCGTGGTTCGATTTCCGGAAGTAATCCAGGAAGCGTTGGATAAAAATAATCTCTCAATGGATGATGTCTCATTGATTATTCCACACCAAGCCAATTTGCGGATTATTCAATCTGTTGCTAAACGTATGAATGTTGGGATGGATAAATTTTTTGCAAATATCCAAAAATATGGGAATACAACTGCCGCATCCATTCCAATCGCATTATGTGAAGCTGTTGATGAAGGGAAAATAAAAAAAGGTGACATCATTATTTTAGCGGCTTTTGGCGCAGGATATACCTGGGCTTCAGCAGCCATTCGATGGTAAAAAAATAATAAGCGTGTTCAAAGTGTTCATGTGTTAATGAATTGAACATTTGAACACTTGAATACTTAAAAAAAAATTAAAGGAAAATAATTATGAAAAAACTTATTTTTATCGCAATCACAATTTCGTTCTTATTCGGTCAAACCGGATTTGAAATAGCAAAAATGGTGGATGAAAAACCATCACCTGTGGATATGTCTAATAAAACGTCAATGATACTCACCAACAAAAAAGGGAAGACTCGAACCAATGCCATGATGTCCAAATCTATGGATGGAAATAAAAAACAAATTATTTGGTTTCTGGAACCGAAAGATGATAAAGGTGTGGCTTTCCTCAAGATCGAGCATGATGACAAAGATGATGAAATGAGAATGTGGCTCCCTGCTTTTAAAAAAGTTCGGCGAATCTCGTCCAAGAAAAAAGGGGATTCTTTTATGGGATCTGATTTGAGTTATGAAGATATGTCCAGTCGGGATTTGCTTAATAATGTTTACAATCGTTTAGAGGATGAAACGGTAAATGGTAAAGACTGTTATGTGTTGGAGATCATCCCGAAAAAAGAAGCGAAATCATCTTATACGAAACATATTTCCTGGATTGAAAAATCAACTTTAAATGGCGTGAAGGAAGAATCCTTTGATAAACGAGGTGAACTGAAAAAGAAAAAAGAATTTGAATTCCTAGACATGAAAGGGTACCATGTAATGAAACGAGTCTTCGTTGATGATGTGCAAAAAAAGCATTCAACCGAAGTTATATTCTCAGATATTGAAGTGGATTCAGGAATCAATGAAAAATTATTCCAGGAGAAAAACTTGAAACGGATACCTCGAAAATAGTGGAGAGGCAGAAGTAACTGCAGTGGCAGTAGCAGTGGTAGATGATGAATTATTTAATCATTAAATCAGGGGTTGAATAAAAATGGATAACGGATTCAAAGATTTAAAAGTGTATCAAATGTCTTACAAATTAGCAATGGAGATTTTTCGTTTAAGTAAATCTTTTCCAAAAGAAGAGATTTATTCTCTCACAGATCAAATTCGTAGATCGTCTCGATCTGTCTGTGGAAATATTGCAGAAGCATATAGAAAACGAAGATACCCAAAACATTTCACCTCCAAAATTACAGATGCAGATGGTGAAGCCAGCGAAACGACCGTTTGGTTGGATTTTGCTTTAGATTGCGGATACATCAATAAAGAAACCCATTTACCACTGATCAAACAATACGACGAAGTGGGAAAAATGCTTGGAAGCATGGCTAACCATCCCGAAAAATTTCTCCCAAAATGATAATAATGAAAAAATATTTTCCATCGCTACCACTGCCACTCAAAATACTGCCACTGCTACTGTTTCTGCAACTACCCTTGTTTTTGCAAGCTCAAATAAACTATTCCGGTTCAATTAATCCTGGAAATATGTTCCGTCTCTCGGACCAATCTGAGATCTCGTTACCCTTTAGATTGGCAGAAGCAGAACTTGGATTTTCTCTAGGTGATTTCGAAATCAAAACCAATTCAGCTTTGGAATATCGTTGGTCAAATAATGAAAATGAATTCCAACTCAGAGAAGCTTATCTCATGTGGTATCCAAGTTGGGGCGAAGTGAAAGTGGGGAAACAGATTCATGCTTGGGGCGCTGTGGATGGCAACAATCCTACCGATAATTTGAATCCATACGATTATTATTATATGTTCCTACCTGGTGCGGAACGGAAGGTTGGAACTATCTCCGGATCGGTAAAATACTATTGGAATGCTTGGCAAATGGAGGGTGTTTTTATTCCGGAACACGAAGGGAACAGATTGCCATTTGGTGAGATAGCTTTTCCTCTTAATATTCCAGATCTTAGGCCATTTCTTATAAATAAAGAACGAGGAAGAGAATTTGGATTTCGTATTCAGTCAACTCTAGGATCCAGTGATTTCAGTATATCTTATTTTGATGGAAGAGATAGATCTTTTACTCCTGTAGGATATAATGAGTTACCAAATCTAATGCCATCTGTTTTCTATCGAAAAACCAGTGTATTAGGTTTCGACCTAGTATCGTTCATTGGTGATTTTACAAACCGGTTTGAAATTGGATATTTTTCAACTGAGAATGATACAGAAGTTGATAGTATAACTATTAATGACGCATCCTATATTCAATTTGCTGGCCAAGCGGAATATTCTACAGAAAATGATATTATGTTTTCTCTTCAAATTATTGGTAGTAAAATATTAGAGATTAATGGAACGATTTCAGAAGATGAATTCCAACCCGGCATGGGCACACCCTTTGCTACATTTACCGATTTAGGGTTATCCTTTTCGGTGTCAGCCAATTACTATGATGATGCCCTGGAAATCATGGGGAACACCTTTATTGACTTGAAGGATTCTCAATCCATGTTAGGTGCAAGAATAAAATATTCGCCTATTAATAATTGGAAAATCAATGTGTCTATATCAAAATTCATGGGGGAAGAAGGGACCCAATTCAATTCCATGGAAGATTTTTCTCATTTGAAGCTTGGGTTGGAATATCATTTTTGATATTCACTAAGAGTACCAAATATAATCATTAATTTTTTTTAGTTTATTTTAATGGTATTTAATTCTAATATTTATTACAATAAGCGTCTAGT
>JAPYRR010000070.1 GCA_029936885.1 Fidelibacterota bacterium
AATAATCCTGACGGGGTTTTCTTTATTTTTATGAAACAGACTTAAGGTCTTACAATGCCATATGGAATAGACCAGACATGGGCATTATATCCCCCATCGGATACAAATATAGTTGCCAGGTCTATCACTTCCACAAAGGATCGAAAAACACCACGTCCTTGACCAAATCCCGGTCCGTGTGCTCGCCATACACCTGTGTGAATATTATCATTCATTACAGCATCTAGAAACATTCCTTTATCGTTCAAGTATTTTCTTCCACGCATTTGGCGATGCAGTCCATAGTTTTTTAAGACCCATTCGCCTACGCCCGTGCTGTCCATGATTAATTCCGGACCCGTATTTTCCACAGATGATTCAATTATATATTTTGAAAATGCGGTAAAAGAAGGTAAGGAATCCCTATCCATAAACAGATCCCCCAAGCCGTCCGCTTCAAAATGGTATAAAAGGTCACCTTGCTCCATGCTATCGTTTAATGCATAGATAGAAAGAGTAGCAATGGATACCTTATCTCCCGCACCGCCGGTCATGGGTGTTAATGCATCCACTTGCCAGCGATAGCCATCGGGATTATTCGCATCTTCTACCTGCACAAATCGAACCTTTCGGCTAAACATGGATTCGAATTCCTTGGAAAAGCTTAAAGAATCAATTTGTTCATGATTGGATGTATCAATGGCTTTTGTAATAAAATCTCCTGTAATGGTATAAGTAATGAGCCCAATTGCCACATCACCATCCACATCAAATTCTACAGTTCTATCCCGATCTGTGATGCGTCTCCCAAATCGGAGTCTATATCCTTCGCCAAAAGACAAAGTATCGCTATAGATCTTTGCAACTCCGCCAGTCTCTAGCCCTACTTCATGATCCGGGTCCATATCTCCGTTACTTCCCAGGCCATCAAGGCCCATGGCTTCATCAGCGTCTATTAATGCCAGCAACGCTAATTCTGTTTCAGACATAGATGGGTTCTCGCTGCAACCAACGATAAATAATAAAATTGTAATCGGTACGTATAATATTTTTTTCATTTTTAGATTCCTTTATTAATAACCACGCCGTTGACGTTTCCCCTGTCTCCGGCCTTTTCCACGTTTTCCTTTTTTCCCATGATGTTCTTTTAGTTCGCCCCGGATGTTTCTCATCATTTTCTGTTTAAACATGCTAAGATGGGCTAATTGCCTGAGCGAAAGAATATCATCCATACCCAAAAGAAATTCTGATTCAAGGTCTACAACCTTTTTACGGAGTTCAATGGCTTTTTTCACTGTGTTTTTTACATCTTTTTCAGATAGATCTTCATCCTCTCCCATTTTCTTTCTCATCTCTCCAGCAAGAGCACGTTCCATTTTTTTCACTTCATCTAATTCATTACGATGTTTTCTTAATCTGGGAAAGAATTTCTCTGCCTGTTCCGGCGAAAGATCCAATTCATCGGTGAGTTTCCAAACCATCATCATTTCCATTTTTTCAGATCGCTCATGGTCTCTTTCAGGATGGTCAAAATCCTGGGCTATTAATCCGGAAACAAAAATCAATAATAAGATATGTTTCATAGGGTTATTTCCTCTTCATTTGTTAATTCATTTAATAAATCTACAGCATCCCAAAAATCCCCTTCATCTAAAAGGAAATAGGCAAGGTCTTCTGTATAAGAAGCGTCTATTTCCAGGGAGTCGATATCCACCGTCCAAAAGTCAGTTTCAAAGATATCTTCCGTCTCATCAGCATAATATAGTTCTGTTTCAATGGACACACCTAATTGGCTGTATGATAAAATGCCAACTACAAAAATCATCATAAATCCTGTCATAAGTGTATTTCTATTTTGACGGGATTTTTGGATTCGTCCATGTAATTTTGAAAGAAATTCATTTGCGTTCGGTTCAGGTGCCGATTTAAAATTTATTTCATTCAACTTTTGATCAAAATCAGTCATAGCTTAGCCAATCCCTTAATGTATTCACCGCATGATGATAATTCACTTTAGCAGACCCAACAGACATACCTGTTATCTCTGAAATTTCTTTATAGGGTAATTCCTGTGCAATTCGCATCATGACCACAATTCGTTGTTTATTTGGCAATTTAGCAACCGCATCCCAGAGTTCTTTCTTGGTCCATTCATTTTCCAAAGATGAGTCACGCTCTCCACGATCCGGAGTTTGGTCCAGATGAAGATAGTTTTTCCATTTATTCCGTGTGAGCCACGAATTAGCAGTGTTGATATTGATGCGGTACAAATAGGTTGTAAATGCAGATTCAAACCGGAAATTTTTAAGATGTTTGTATAATTTAAAGAATACATCCTGCGCCAAGTCTTCCGAAGCCATTTGGTCCCGAGTGATATTAAAGAAAAATCCGATAGTATTTGAAAGGTGTCGCCGGACAATTTCATCAAATGCGGTTGGTATGCCTTTTTGGTACTTTCGTATGAGTTCATGGTCATTTTGCATATCATTTCGCACAATAAGACACTAAGGTGCACCCAAGGTTAAAAAACTTTTTGTAATTTCACCATTGGCATTTTTCTATATCTTCATTCTGTCTTATTTTAGGTCTATCTAATTATTCTATAAATAATCTTTATGGCTGAAACAAATCAATATATCACCCCAAACCTTCAACAAATATCAGCGATAGAGCATCCTCCCGGTCCTTTAATGATTTTGGCCGGTGCAGGTACCGGTAAAACTTTTACCTTAGAAAATCGTATCGTTTACCTAATCCAGCATTATAAGGTTGATCCGAATCATATTTTGGCTATCACGTATACAGAAAAAGCAGCGAGAGAACTGAAATCAAGAATTGTGGGAGCGATAGGTTCCTCCGCACATTCTTTAACGGTAAATACATTTCATTCATTTTGTTTTAAATTGCTGAAAGAATTTGGCGAAGGACATCTTCCTCAATTATTTGATGAAAGCGAAGCGATTCATATGTTATTGGAACGATTTGACGAATTTGAATTTGATTCAGACGAATTCCCCTTAGATCCACAACGAGCGGTCACGGAAAGTTTTATTCCCTTTTTCAATCGAATGCGGGATGAGTTGATAGACCCCCAAAAAATGAAAATCCCCGATATAAGCTCAGATGGACCCATTACAGAAGAAATTGCCAACCAACTTCTAGATCTAAAACGAATTTATCCCCAATTCCAAGCATGGAAAAAACAGATCAATGTAGTGGATTATGGCGATATGATCTTATCGGCCTATGAATTAATAAAATTTGACCCTTCCATTCTCAAAAAAGTCCAAGATCAATTTAGACACATTATAGTGGATGAATTCCAGGATAATAATTTTGCATTGAATGAAATAATCAGACTCATTGCCGGCGAGCGACAATTCATTACAGTAGTGGGGGACGATGATCAGGTGATCTACAGTTTTCGTGGAGCCAATTCCTATAATATTCAAGCATTTAAAGAAAGATATGGACATCACCCTGAATTTCAATCTGTTTCATTGGAAAAGAATTTCCGATCCACGCAGCCCATTTTAGATATTGCCAATGAAAGTATTAAGAATAATGTTGATCGAATGGAAAAAACGCTTGAGTCTATGGTGGATGGATTGCCTATCGTACCGATTCGATTTTGGGGCGAAAAAGGCGAACAGGTAGAATTCATCGTTCGGGAAATATTAGCCATAATTGACAAAGGACAAAAATTCAATGATATAGCCGTTTTATGTCGAACACATACGCAATCGGCCACAATCCTTAAAGCATTAAATCAGGCCGGAATACCGGCTCAAACCAAATGGCCGAGCTTTTTCAATGTTTCCGCAGTCCGAGACTTGATTGCATGGTGCCAAGTCGTTGGAAATGGAACATTTCAGGATTCTGCTCTATATAGACTTATTGAAAATAAATGTGGATATGAAACTGCTCATTGTCTTTTTCGCCGATTTAATAATAGAGACTCCACCCCAAGATTAGAGATCATTAGATCCAATGATGCACTGAAAACTGAATACCCGGAAATTCTACCTATCCTTGATTCCATTCAGCATTTTAAGGAAATATCCCAAAAACGATCTGCAGGTGAATTATTATGGGAAATTTCGGAACAGTTGAAAATGATGAAAACCTATGCAAAACAATACGATTTAGATAATCATTTCGCCCTCTTAAATGTGGGAGATCTTTTAAAAAGAGCCCAGGATTTTTCACGAAGGAATAAAAGTAATCACAGCTTGTTCGCTTTTAATCTTTATTTAGAAGCTATGATGAAAACAGGCAAACTTCCATCGATCATACCACCAAGCTATCGCCATTTGGAAGGCGTAATCGTTAATACAGTTCATAGCGTGAAAGGAGGAGAATTTCCCGTGGTATTTCTTCCTTTTCAGAGGAGTGGCAGTTTTCCCCTAAATTTTCGTTCTACAAAACGAATCAACCGCCCGCCTGACGAATGGTTGGCTTATGCAGATAAAACAGATCTAACACCCAAAGAACACCATTACCAGGAAGAAAGACGGCTCTTTTATGTAGCTGTAACCCGAGCCAAAGAAAAACTCTACATTTTGGCACCTAGTAAAGCCACATCCAAATTTATTAAAGAACTACCTAATACCCTCATGGAGGACCACTTAATGACCGATCCCGAAAAAGATCTTAAATCGTATTCTGACCTTAAAATAAAATATGAACAAAAATTGCAAAAATCACTATCTCGGGAGAGTTTCGACCAAGTAAAAAACTATTCCGATGCTTTGTCAATCATTACCCAACATGAATCGGGCGAAAATATTGAATTGGGAGAATCTGATTGGGAAACTGAATTGGCGCAAGAATTATCCAAGCAATTTCAACCGGAGATCCCAGTACGATTAAACCTATCTGCTAGTGCCATAGAAACCTATAAACAGTGCCCACTCAAGTTCCGGCTCGGAAGAATTGATGGTGTACCTCAAACTGCCAGTAATCCTGTGTTAGTATTTGGGAATATTATTCATCGTGTTCTACAACGATTCCATGAGCCTGAAAAAGAACTCACTGAAGAACGAATCCTTCGCTTACTCAATGAAGAATGGAAAATAGGGGAATTCGATTACACGGTGCGGGAAGAGAAATTCAATGAACAGGGTCGGGATATGCTAATCCGGTATTGTCGCCAAGTTCAAGCCAATCCACCAAATGTTTTAGCCAGAGAAGAATCATTTGCATTTGATATTGGTCCCATTACCATTCGGGGTGCCATCGACAGGATTGACCAAACCGAAGACGGTACAGCTATTGTGGATTATAAAACGAGTAAAACCAGTTCATCTGCAAAATCAAATCTCCAGTTGACTATCTATTCCATGTATTTGGAACAATTGGATGATCCAACCCTTGGTGGACTTCCAACAGCAGCATCGCTCCATTTTTTACGGGATGAGGAAAAACCGATCCGGAGTCACTCGTTTACATCAGATCAAATTGGTGAAACAAAAGAAAAAATAATAGAAGTTGCGGCCGGGATCCGGAATCGTGAATTTGACGCCAAAACAGGAATGCATTGCGACTGGTGCGATTATAAAAACCTGGTTTGCCCTGCTTGGGAGGTTGGTTAAGTGGTGAGTGGCAACTGGTAGATAGGTGGAAATTAGGATTAGAAAAAGAATTACTTCTTCAGGATCTGGTATTCCAATCGACCGGAGAAATTATTCCCGGAAAAAATAACTTTACTTGGGGATCCTATATAAGCCACGGAGTCTTCACTAGACCAATTCAGTTCGCTCAATAATAATACAGCCAGGATCGTGTCACCCGTATCCCGAATAAGATATAAAAATGAAGAATCAGACACAATTGCTAATTCCTTGATTGCCAATGTTTGCAATAAAACATCTGTTGAATCAGTTATGAGAGACAGGTCCCACTCTTTGTCTTCGGTATATTTATCACCCAAGATAGATAGAGAGAAATAATCTGTTTCATCCACAATAGCAGGTACGTTTTCTAATAACCCATCGGAGTAATCCGGCGGTGCCACACAACTCCCCATTAATAAAAGAAAAAATGTCATTCTGAATGGCGCCTTTTCTAAAAAAGATGGAATGAAGAATCTTGATTTGGTGGCACTGGATTGTAGATTCTTCTCTCGTTGCTTAAATGCAACTCGATCTGAATGGTACTGATTATTGATTTTCATTCTTCAATTTGCGTTACATCAGTTCCGCCCAATTGCAGATCTCTAATTTTATCCATGGGTTTTTCTAAGGCACGTAATCGTGTTCCTCTTAAGTCATCATAATGGGTTGATACTGTACCCAGAGATTTGCCTAAAGCATCCAACTTTTCAATAAAGTTCACCCATTGTTTTGCAAAAATGCCAACTTGAATTTGCATCTCCCCCGCTTTTTGTTCCATGGCGAAATTGGAAACAGCTTGGCGAATTAATGATAAGACTGCGTATAATGTGATGGGAGAACAAAGCAGAATTTTATTTTCCAATGAAAAATCAATTAAATCAATATCTTCTTGATTCAAAAATGCATAAATACTTTCATTCGGAATAAATAATAAAACATAATCTACCGTTCCACCTTCCGGATTGATATAAGATCGTTTTGCCACTTCTTTCACACGATTCCGAACATCTTTCAAAAAAGCTTTCTTTTCTGCTTGTTTCTCTAAATCATTATCCGCAGCCACATATTTTTCATAATGCGCTAAAGGAAATTTCACATCCATATTCAGAGTTTTGTCATCAGGAAGAAAAAATGTGAAATCCGGACGTTCTGTCCCATCCGCAACTTGCGATTGTTCGGTATAATTGATTCCTTCCACAAGTCCAATAAAATCAAGAATATCTTTCACCATCCGCTCGCCCCATTGTCCTCTTGCTTGCGAGCTAGATAATATTTGGCGTAATTGAGATGTTGTATCCGAAAGTTCTCCCACACTTTTGCGAGATTCTTCCATTTGAGATTTCAAAGCAATTGTGTTATCAGAGAGACTCTTCAAATCCAATTTCATTTCTTTCAATGTTGAATCGATTAATTCCTTCTTTTTTCCTAACTGCTCTCCTGATTTTCCAACAAGATCAGAAAATTTAGATTCTGCCAATTTCAAAAATGAGTCCAAATTTGCATCCAATGCTTCCTTGGAAAGATTTCCAAAAGCATCTTTTAGTTGCTCCTGGTTATCCTGAATTGATTCCATTTGTTTTTGGCGTAAAAACCAAACGGCTCCACCACCTAAACAAGCTCCTAGAATGAATATGATAATTTCTGGCATATTATTACTTTTATAAGGTCAATGCAAAATCATCTACAAGAATTCCGGGACAGGTTGTAGCTCCCAGAGATCGACCACCATAGGTTTCCACTTCCGGGTTCACACTTGATTTATCTTCAACTTCAAGAAGTCTTTCTCCAAAAAAATTGTAGAAAGAATCATCAAATCGCATAGTTTCAATTGGGGCAACTATTTCACCACTTTCAACCCAAAAACATGCGTATCGCGTTAATCCTGTAATACGTC
>JAPYRR010000071.1 GCA_029936885.1 Fidelibacterota bacterium
ATAATATATTTACTTAATTCATTGTTTAAATACAATAAACGTTGACTTTCTGATTCTGCTACTTTAGATAAGGGAATTCCAGTCATTAGAGAAACTACATCCGCAATTTTTTCTGCATTTATTTTAATTGGTGATTCATCTTCTTCATTTTGCCATTGTTTCTGTGCATCATCCAATTGCTGGATCAGTTTCCTTTCTCGATCTCTAAGAATCGCTGCTTCTTCAAATAGCTGGTAAGAAACTTTTGACTCTTTTTGATCTCTAATTGTTTGTAGGGTCTCTTCTATTACTAGGATTTCCTTAGGTACTTCAAGATTATACATATGTGCCCTGGCACCAGCCTCGTCCATAACGTCGATGGCCTTGTCCGGCAAAAATTTGTCAGAAATATATCGGTCTGAAAGGTGGACACATGCTTCAATGGCATTATCGGTATATTTCACCTTATGATACTCTGCATACTTATCTTTCAATCCATGAAGAATAGCTACGGATTCATCAATTGATGGAGGATTAATAGTAATTTTCTGGAATCGTCGATCTAACGCTCCGTCCTTTTCAATATATTTTCGATATTCATCTAAAGTAGTTGCACCGATACAATGAATATCTCCACGAGCCAAAGATGGTTTAAACATATTAGATGCATCGAGAGAACCCGATGCTCCTCCTGCACCCACCAATGTGTGGATCTCATCTATAAAAATGATAACATTTTCACTTAATTCTAATTCCATCATTACACTCTTAAGACGCTCTTCAAACTGTCCCCTGTATTTTGTACCTGCAACTATTGCAGCCAGATCTAGGGACAAAATACGTTGATTATGGAGAATCCTTGGTACCGTTTTCCGGATAATCATTTGGGCCAAACCTTCAATAATAGCTGTTTTCCCAACACCTGGCTCTCCGATTAATACAGGATTATTTTTCTTACGACGAGTCAGTGTTTGAGTCACACGTTCAATTTCAATTTCTCGTCCAATCACCGGATCTAATTTCCCTTTTCTTGCAAGTTCTGTGATGTCACGTGAAAAATGATCTAACATTGGTGTTGTACTTTTGGTTTTAGGCTGGGTAGAAATCTCTTTATCCGTTTTTGGTGTTTCCTCTGTAGTTTGAATTAATTCGCTTACCGTATCGTAGTCTAATGAGAACGACTTTAAAATTTCATATGCGATTCCTTCAGATTCTCTTAACATAGCTAAAAGTAAATGCTCGTCGTCAGCTATCGTATCTCCACGGGAAGATGCTTCACTGAATGCATTTCGCAGGATCCGTTCCGCACGTCGGGTTAAAGGTAAATGGCCAAGTGTCATGGTCCCGCCAGATGTTTTGATCATGTCCTCAATCATTGCGACCATTTCATTTGGATCAATATCATATACATCCAGAACTTTTTTACCCAATCCTGAATTTGCATTTAATAATCCCATTAAAAGATGCTCGGAGCCCACATAACTATGTCCCAAACGAATTGCTTCTTCTTTTGACTGTTTAATAATTTGTTGGACGCGCTTTGAGAAATTTTCTTTCATATAATATCTATACTTTTTTGGATAGGGCTCCGTTTTCTAATATATATTGTTTGTGGCCGATTCGTGCAACTTGCGGATTGTGTGTTGTAAGCACGATCGCCTGTTGAAAATCTTTATTAATTTGACCTAAAAGGTCAATGAGTTTATTTGCATTTTTTTCGTCTAAGTTCCCAGTTGGTTCATCGGCCAAAACTAATTTAGGCTTATTCATTAATGCACGAGCCACTGCCACACGGGATCTTTCACCGCCAGATAATTGGCTGGGAAAATGATCTTTTCTATTTGTCAATCCCATTTTATCAATTAAGTCCAAAGCATATTCTGTATTATCAACTTTCCTGTTTATCCAAGTTGGCATTAAAATATTTTCAATTGCTGAAAATTCTGGTAATAAATGATGAAATTGGAAAACAAAACCAATATCCCTGTTTCGAATTTTTGATAATTCAGTTTCATTCATGGATTGAACTTGTCTGCCACTGATAGTTAATTCTCCGGAATCGAACTGATCCAATGTGCCTAGAATATTTAAGGCTGTCGTTTTTCCAGAACCCGATTGCCCCATAATTGTTATAATTTGCCCGGCTTCTGCATCCAGCGAAAAATCTCGAAGTACCGAAAGTTTTGTTTTTCCATTGGAAAAAGATTTATTTATATTTTTCGCCTGTAAGATCATTTTGCCCATTGGAGCGCATCCTTGATTTGTGTGTGAGCCAATTTTCTTCCTGAAATAAATGAAGCCGATAGAATAAACATGAAAGAAATAAAGATCACAATGATTAAATCTTTTGCAAAAAGTACCATGGGCAATGCATCAATAAAATAAATATTTGATGGTATGGGTATCCACCCGAATTGGTTTTGAGCCATAACGAACAGAATACCAAAAATGAATCCGTAAATTGCACCTTTCCCTGCCCTGTTTAATCCCATCCGTATAATGATTTTTTGAATAGAATAAGTGGGTGCTCCCATGGCTTTTAAAATTCCCACTTCCTTCATTTTCTGTATGGAGATTAGAGACATTGCAGCAGCAAGATTAAACGCCGCTACTAAAAAAATTAAACTCAAAATCAAAATAGTACCTACCCGTTCCATTTTCATGGCATCTACTAAAGATCGGTTCAAGTCTTCCCAAGAATAAACCGTAACAGAATCATTCAATTTTGTTTCCAAATCGGACTTTAAAGTTGAAACTTTTGTATCAGGGGAAACACGTATATCAATTCCATCCAATCCGGATTTACGTTTAAATAATTTTTTTCCGTCCTGAAGCGATAAAAATACAAATCGATCGTCATAATCCAGAACTCTCGTTGAAAAAATACCACTGATTATCATTTTCATTTTTGGAGGTAAACCAAATCCAAAGGATTGATCAATGGGGCTATAAACTGTTATATTATCGCCAACATCTTTACCTAATCGGAAGGCAAGATCCTGCCCCAAAGCAACTTCACCCATATCCGGAGTTTCTCCTCGTAGTGGTAAATTATAAAATTCTGCCATTTTTTCCACATTAACTGCTTTGAGTGAAACCACTCTCTGGTCGCTCCCTTCTTCAATGACACCCCTGCGTTCCATAAAGGGCATTACTATTTCAATTCCGTCCAATTCGGTAATATCAATTTCCGAAACTTGACCTATCACACGAAGATCGCCTTCAAACCCTTTCAATTTTTTGTGAACCAGTGATTCAAATCCATTCATGACCGATAAAGCGACAATCATGGCAAAACAGCCCACGCCCATTCCAATCATTGAAAATAATCCGGAAAACCATCCCCTGTGTTTGGATGAGTCAGAAAATCGTTTTGAGACTTTATTCTCCCAACTCATTCGAATCTCAATGCAGCAGCAGGATTTAGGGAACTGACGACTTTTGTGGGCCACCAGGACGCTAACATACAGCAAATGAAGGTGATGATTAGAATGGAGCCAAATACAGGAAAATCAAACGAAAATGGGATTTGGTCCATGAAATAGATTTCCGCTGGAATTTTCAGAATCTCGAATTTTAATTGGATCCAAATGATGGTCATGGAAAGTAATCCACCTATCATGCCACCCAAGAGACCAATAAACCCGCCTTGGATCATAAAAATTCTCTTTAGGTCAGATCTTTGAGTCCCTTGCGCCATTAGAATCCCAATTTGACTGGATTTCTCGGTGATGATCATGGCAATGGCTGCAATAATATTTACAATTCCTACAAGTGCTATAAGCCCAAACATAATATAGGCGGGCCACCGCTGAAGGTCGATCCATTCAAAAAGAAGTGCGTGGCGGTCTCGCCAGGATTCATAGAAGTATGGATACGATATTTGCTCTCTAATCTCAGAAACTTTGGCATTATTTAAAATCATACCAGATACAGAATTATTGTCATACCCAAATAAGTTCCTAGCATCATCCAAATGAACGTAAGCCAAAGTTTTATCATATTCCTGGAGACCCGAATGAAAGATTCCTTTTACACTAAACGGTTTTATTTTGCGGAAAAACGATGAAGATGCGCCTGATGAAAAAACCTGGAGATAAACTTTATCTCCCAAATTGATTTTTAATTCCTCTGCTAATCCAATTCCTAAAACGATTTCATTTGGATTTAATTGATTATTCTGATCTCCGGAAATAGCATTAGGGAGAAATTCAACACCTTCAACTAGAACTCCATCTGCGTGGGAGCCAGCACGAACCATACAAACGCCTCTGATAAATGGCGAAAATGAGCCAGAATTTGATTGAATCAATGAATCCAGTTTTGGGTTAGACAGATCCAGTTGATTCCCAAGAATATGCTGAATCCTGCCCTGACCTTCAAAAGATGAAAGTTTTTCTGAAATAACCTGTTGAAAACCTTGAATGATACTTGCAGTAAGCATTAAGGCAGTAATCCCAATTGAAAGTCCGCCAATGGCTAGCCAACTTGCCGTTGACGAAAAACTGCCTTTATTGGGGGAAAATAAGTAACGGAGAGCCAGCCGAAGGCTAAAGACCATAATATTTAGTTTTCCGACCTCATGGCTGGAAATAAAATCACATCTTTAATCCAACGATTTCCTGTAAGTAACATGGTGAGACGATCAATGCCGATACCCACACCGCCTGTTGGTGGCATGCCACATTCCATGGCTTGGATAAATTGTTCATCCACGGGTTGAGCTTCCTCATCGCCCTTTTCCTTAAGAGCAGCTTGAGCCTCCAATCTTTCTCGTTGATCTATTGGATCATTCAATTCTGAAAAGGAATTTGCAAATTCTGCACCGCCAATGAAAAGTTCATACCGCTCAACTAAATTGGGGTCACCATTTCGATGTGCTTTGGCCAAAGGTGAGATCGCCTTAGGATAATCAATTATGAAAGTGGGTTGAATTAAATTAGGCTCAACCAATTTGCTCATAAGTTCATCCAGCATTTGTCCATAATTCCACGTCGCATCCACTGAAATATTATTATCTATACACACAGATCGAATCTCATCATCTGTAACATTACCTAGATCATTTCCTGTGGCTTCTTTCAATAATTCCAGCATGGGTATTCGTGCAAATGGTTTGGAAAGATCAATATCTAATCCGCCCCAATCCACCTGGAGTGCACCCACTTTTTCTGCGGCTTCCCGTACCATTTTTTCCACCAGATCCATGCAATCTTCATAATCTGCATAGGCCCAATAGAATTCCAGCATGGTGAATTCCGGGTTATGGTTTCGGTCCATACCTTCATTCCGAAAATCTTTCGAGAGTTCATAAACCCGATCGATGCCGCCAATGATGAGTCGCTTTAGATAGAGTTCATCCGCGATGCGGAGATACAGTGTTTGGTCAAGCGTATTGTGATGTGTGGTAAATGGCCGGGCATTTGCACCGCCGTATAGTGGCTGGAGGACCGGTGTTTCCACTTCCAGAAATCCACGATCATCCAGGAAATTCCGAATTGTTTTAATAATAGCGGCGCGCTTTACAAAGGTATCTTTTACTTTAGGATTTAAGATCAAATCTAGGTGGCGATTCCTGTAGCGCTGTTCCTTATCTGTAAATGCATCAAACACTTCACCGTCTTTTTCTTTCACAACGGGTAAGGGACGAATGCTTTTGGCTAAAATCGTAATCGCATCTGTGTGAATCGAGATTTCACCTGTTTTTGTGGTAAACACGTATCCTTCCACACCCACAAAATCGCCAATATCCAATAATTTAAAATGAGTGTATGATTCTTCTCCAACATCATCTCTTTTTATGAAAAACTGAATCCGCCCTTCCGAATCCATAATCTGCGCAAAAGATGCTTTACCCATCTTTCGAATTGCCATGACTCTTCCAGCAATTTTGACCGTTTTCCCTTCCAATTCATCATAGTTGGATTTGATAGATTCGCTCTTATGGGTGGGCTCATATTTGGTTGGATAAGGGTTAACCCCATCTTCTCTGAGTTTTTTCAATTTTTCCAGTCTGAAATCAATGATCTGTTGTAAACTTTTATGCTCGTCTGACATGACTATTCCTTTATGGCTTCTTTTTTAGTGCCAATTGTACTTAATAAAAATGCTTTAATAAATGGATTTAAATCACCATCCATGACGGCCTGGGTATTTCCATTTTCTTCCTTGGTACGGTGATCTTTTACCATTTGGTACGGGTGGAATACGTAGGATCGAATCTGGCTCCCAAAACCAATATCCATTTTTTGGTCTTCTAAATCTTTGTTCTTTTCTTTCTCTTTTTCCAGTTCCACTTGATAGAGCCGGGCTTTTAAGATCTTCATGGCATAGCTTTTATTTTTATGCTGAGATCTCTCATTCTGGCATTGAGAAACTATCCCTGTGGGAAGGTGCGTAATTCGAACGGCGGAATCTGTTTTATTCACATGCTGACCCCCGGCACCACTGGCTCGATAGGTGTCTATGCGTAAATCAGTTGGGTTTATCTCAATCTCAATATCTTCTTCCACGGCGGGATATACATAAACGGATGCGAAAGAGGTGTGTCGCCTGCTGGCAGAATCAAATGGAGAAATCCGAACCATCCGATGAACCCCGGCCTCTGCTTTTGCCATCCCGAAAGCATAATCACCTTTCACTTCAAATGTTACATCCTTAATCCCCGCTTCTTCTCCGGGCTGTACATCCATTACTTCTATCTTGTAATTTTCTTTTTCTGCCCAGCGTGTGTACATACGATATAACATTTGCGCCCAATCTTGGCTTTCGGTTCCACCTGCGCCAGGATGAATTGCAATAATGGCACCTTGAATATCTTCCGGTTTTCCAAGAATAAGTTTCATTTCCACGTCATCAATAATCTTTTGATATTGTTTCAGCTCTTTTTGAATTTCATCTAAAGTGGTTTCACCTTCTTCAGCAAACTCAAACAATACTTCCATATCATCATGTCGCCTTGTGAGATCAGACCATAATGCAATTTCTTTTTCGATACGGGAGATTCTTTTTAGGGTTTTAGATGCGTCCTGATTATCGTTCCAGAATTCGGGATCTTCCGATTTGGTTCGGAGTAATTCTAATGTTTTCGAACTAGAATCAAGGTCAAAGATACCTCCGCATTTTGGTATCCCTGTTTTCCGCGGTGGCGAATTGCTCCTTTAAATCAGATATTTCCATTGGAAAATTTACAGTGTAGATGTGCCCGATTTAAACGGGAAATAAGTAAAAGTGACCCAATCTACCTAATAAAGGATCTATGCTATCCAACAAGGATAACGGAGGTACTTATTTTAATAAAATCATTTTCTGGATCTGCCGGTTATTCCCTGTCGCTAATTTAGCAAAATAAACACCGCTGGGCCGATCCGAGCCATTCCACTGGACCGTATAGATCCCCGGTTCCCTCTGTCCATCCATTAGCG
>JAPYRR010000072.1 GCA_029936885.1 Fidelibacterota bacterium
CATCATTGGCAAATGGTGCAGATTGCCAAGGAGGTCGCCGAGATCTCGACAACCAGCTTTTTTGACGCCATTTTCAGCGCGGATCAAATCATCACTGCTTAGCTGGTTATCATCCTGAAACTCACATCCATATGAGATTTTAGAAAACTGCTTCGTTCAACAAGAGCACCATATTAGCGGGGTTTTTTGTTTGTGGAATGATGGGTAGATTTAGATATGGAAAAAAATAAGAATCCGGAAGAAATTTCAATAGAGATAGGCACAGACGCTGAAGAAGCCTATCGTACATTGGCGGAGTGGGTCAAATCAGTGCCACAAACGATTAATGAATTAAAGAAGAATGGCAAAGATGAAGAATTAAAAAATTACCAATTTCAGGTTAAAATGGTTCTGGAAAAACTTAAAGCGATTGAGAAAGAGTTTAAAAAATGATGAATCGCATCTCACTCCTACTATTTTTTTGACAATAGCGCTTGGGTGACCGCCTTCTGAGATGTAATTGCTCTACAGTCTTTACCTGCCGGACATTTTTTAGGCTAGGCAGATTCATGAAATTTTGTGCTGAATAATTATTTATTGATCCGAGAAGGGTATGTATCCATGAATATTAGATTTACTGATCGTAAGCAATACTACGACGCTTTTAATGAATTTGATCCAAACCAAAAAACATCCATCATGGAAGAGATTGTGGGGAAGGCGATTACAAACAGTTACCATAAACGTATCGCTTATCTGGAAGAAAAAGAAATTGTTACCTTGAATGAATTTGCAAAAAGAAATAAAATATCTCATCCCAATTTGATCAATAAAGCAAATCGACAAACCATTGATGCTTTTACGGAAAAAGGTATTTGGAAAATTGGGATATAAACAAAAGGTGTTTTTACTCTAGGTTTGGTATCATTTTAAAAAGGGTGGGGCATAATCCACTATGAGGTAAGATGTATCAATGAATTATGCCCCTTTCTCTACAAACCAAGAGTACCCAAACGGATACGTCTTATGAAATATACGCTTCGGTAGCATCTACCCCTTACGGCTATTATTTTGAGAGTGACCCCCATCACATTTTCCATTATAATCAAAATATTTTATTATCAATAAATATGATATGATTATAGTGATTATTGGATAAACAATTTTTAACTTCCCCGCCGGTCAAATACCTTTATTTAATAAGATTAAACATATTTAGGAAAATTTATATGTCGCAACAATCATTTAAAACAGAAGTGGGGCAATTGCTCCACCTTATCACCCATTCTCTTTATACCAATAAAGAAATATTTTTAAGAGAATTGATCTCAAACGCATCAGATGCTTTGGATAAACTCCGGTATCTCACTTTAACCAATGATGAGTTTAAATCATTCAATTTCGAACCCAGAATAAGTATCGAATTCCAAGAAGGTGATAATCCAACCCTTACGCTCACCGATACAGGCATTGGCATGAGCAAGGAGGAATTAGTAGATAATCTGGGAACCATTGCACGATCCGGGACCAAAAATTTTATGTCGAGCCTATCAGGAGATGAGCAAAAAGACTCTCAACTTATCGGTCAATTTGGAGTCGGGTTTTATTCCTGTTTTATGGTGGCGGATAAAGTGAATGTTTCCACCAAAAAAGCCGGGGAAGATGAAGCTTGGTTTTGGACAAGCGACGGACAATCGGGTTTTGAGATTTCGAAGGAAGTTCGGAAGGAACCTGGCACAACCATAACACTCCATTTGAATGAAGAAGGAAAAGAATTTGCAAGTCGATGGCGTGTAGAAAGTCTTGTAAAAAAATATTCAGATCATATCGATTTTCCCATATTTCTTACTTATGATGATATCGATTACGGTAAAGAGGGGGAAGAAAAAAGTAGTACATCCAAAATGGATCAAATTAACGATGCCAAAGCATTTTGGACTCGGGCAAAAAGTGATTTAAAGAAAAAGGATTATATAGAATTTTATAAATCATTATCCTACGAACAAACAGACCCATTTGATTGGATCCATTATAAGGCAGAAGGGAATTTAGAATTCACGCTTCTTTTTTATATTCCCAAAACTGCATCACCGGATATTTATCGTACGGATTATCAAGCAGGGGTTAAACTATATGTCAACCGTGTATTTATCACAGATGATGACAAAGAATTGCTCCCCACTTGGCTCCGGTTTGTAAAGGGAGTCATTGATTCTTCTGATCTCCCATTGAATGTGAGTCGTGAGATTCTACAGCAGAACCGGATAATGAGTAAAATCAAATCCAATGCTGTGAAAAAAATATTAGATAAATTGAGTGATATTGCAAAAGATAAGGATAAATATGCTACTTTTTTCGACCAATTTGGCCGCTTGATTAAAGAAGGTGTATACCAGGATTTTGAACATAAAGATGCATTAATCAATTTGCTTCGATTCAAATCAACAACAGAAGATGGACTTGTATCTCTCAAGGAGTATGCTGATCGAATGGATAGTGAACAAAAATCCATTTATTATATTACCGGACAAAATGAAATATCCTTGAGGAATTCACCACTTTTGGAAATGTATGAAAAGAAAAATGTTGAAGTATTAATTCTGGATGATGAGATTGATGAAATTATTATAAGCTCTGTGCCAAAATTTGATGAAAAAGATTTGAAATCTGTCAATCGAAGTGGTGCTGCAGATGATTTTTCTGACGATGCTGATAAAGAATCAGAAAAATCCACCAAACCCGTTTTGAAAAAAATGAAAAAAGTTCTCGGCGATAAGGTGAAAGATGTAAAAATATCAAACCGATTAAGTGATTCACCTTCTTGTATTGTAGCGGATGAAAATGATCCCACCGCCCAAATGCAAGAAATGATGAAATCCATGGGGCAAACCGATTTGCCAGAGATTAAACCCATCCTTGAAATAAATCCTAAGCATGAAATTGTTATAAAATTACAAACCATGACCAAACAAAAAGCTTTTGACGATATCGCGTTATTGCTTTACGAACAGGCCTTAATTCAAGAGGGAGTAAAATTGAAGGATCCATCAGGATTTGTAAATCGGTTAAATAAAGTAATTTCAAAAAATCTATAAGAATTTAGGTTTACACATTTCAACCCCTTAAATAAGGAACATGTATTATCCTGTTTCTATAGGGAAAATAATTGTTTAGTTTCCCGACCGTTATCGTATAATACAGTATAAAATATCGTCCCATTTATGGAGAATGATTTAATTACGAACTTAACTAAAAAAGGAAATACAATGTCAAAAACAAATGAACTAGCAGGACAGATCAAAAGCCATTTCGGTGATTTCGAAGATAATCATGAAAAGAATATGGCAGGAAATAAAGCTGCAGGTAGCCGCGCTCGTAAAGCAGTTGGCGAAATCAAAAAACTTGTAACTGCCTATCGTAAAGCATCTGTTGCAGGTGAATAATTAATTCAATATTACATTGAATAATAAAACCCTCACAAAAACTTGTGGGGGTTTTTTGTTTTTAACCAAATTAACCCCATGTTTAATTCTATAAATCTTCAATTTCTACGGAATCAATTCCTGTTGATTTTTGCTCCAAGAATTGCGGTAGCTATATTTATCATTTTACAAATCATTGGAATGTGGGTTTATCCCGGTGGAACAATTCATAATGAAAATGCCATAGGATATTCTTTTACCCATAATTTTTTCTCAGACCTGGGAACCTATTCAGCCTATAATGGTGAACCGAACTTCTTATCGATGGCTCTCTTTATTATTAGTTTAACATTGGTTGGGGTAACCTTCATGAGCTATTATTTAGCCTTACCCCAATTTTTTAAAAACGAACCGGTGAATTATAAACTTTCTATTTTAGGTACTATTTTTGCTTTGGGTGGGAGTATTGGTTTAATTGGCACCGGACTTACACCTGCAGATTTAGTTTTAGACACCCATATTTTTTATGCAAATAGTATTTTTAAATGTTTTATGATTACTGCTTTATGTTATACAATTGTGATTTATCGATCGGAATTTCTTAAAAGAAAATATGCTCTGGGATATGGGTTTTTCTTTGTAATGATTGCTTTATACGTGGGTGTTCTTGAATTAGCGCCCCCTCCAAGATCGAGCCAATCTGCCCTTGTTTTTCAGGTGATTACACAAAAAGCAATCGTTTTAGTTTTCTGTTTATCCGTAGTTCACCAAACATTTGGATTTTACGAAAGTAGAATTAAGCTCAAATTAGATTGATTGAGTTCACGACTCTGAATAAAAAAAATTAATCCGGTATTATTATTCCTTCATTGATTGCAAACCGAGTCAAGCTTGCTACATCATGGATATCCCGCTGGAATGAATGCTTTCATATTAATTTAGGATGGTGGCTTCTATTCCATTATAGCCCAAGATACGCATCATGTATGGTTATCTAATCTCCATATGCATGGTTATCTCATCTCAAGGAAGATGGATACGAAAGCCTCCCTCTGATGTTTTATGGCCATTTGAATAATATAATCAATGTGATTTAAATCACTCTTTCCTTTTTATTAATAATATTTAATATTTTTTGCATTAATTTAAAACATAACAAAAAGAAGGAAGTGAATCATGAAAAGAATAGTTATAGCACTAATCACACTTTCGATTTGCTTTGGCGGCGGAAAATTGCCAACGCAGATCAAGGCTTTGAAAGAAAAACTCCAAAATAAATACCAGGTGTATTCTCTCGAAGACATTTCAAAACTTAAAAAACAACCCACTACCCAACATGAAAGAACCGCTTCCCGCGATATGGGAGACTTGGTTGGCGATTGGCTCGAGGAAGAAGAGAATGTGGAATATTTTATTACGGTTGGCACGGATCAAAGCATAACTAATCCATTGACACTTATGGCAATGGCAGAAGCGGAAGGCAGCGTCACCTTTTCACTTGACTTTACCGATGCTGGGATTTACTACGATGGAGTATTGACATACATTCTGGATCCATCTTTTATGGATGATGATGGTGGGTTTGACTGTGATTTTTCTTGTGAAGGTGAGTACGACGATTATAATGATTACGGAATTGAACCATCTGATATATATTGTGAATGCTGTCATGATGATTGGCCACTTGATGACATTTGTGAAGGTGGAGGAAGAACATTAAGTCTTGAATTTGAAGGTATCGCTGATATGAATTATGCACGGTATGGAGCAGGTTACGCAACAGATGGTGAGTTTGTATATGCGATTTCTGGTGCAGATGTTAATGATTGGCCTAATAATGGTGAACGATATAATCCTGATACCGACACTTGGGAAATATTTGTAGAAGGTTTAATTCCAAGGCGTTACACTAATGCTGAATATGTTAACGGCAATATTTATTTAATTAATGGCTATCCCGATACTACTCTTATAGAGGTTATTAATGTTTCCACAGGGGATGTATCTGAAAGCCAATCAAACCCATACCCTGTAGCTTATGGCGGCAGTGCTGTCTGGAACGATAAAATCTATGTATTTGGCGGAGGCAGTGATGATTATGGATACTCAAATCGTCTTTATGAATTTGATCCAGCAGCGGATTCCTGGACACAATTGGAAGACATGCCTGAAAGCAAACAAACAAATGGACAAGTAGTTGACGGAATATTGTATGTATTTGGCGGTTATAACGGCGATGTTTCGTCAAGCATACATGCCTACGATATCGAACAGAATACCTGGTCAACAGACTTGCCAGATATGCCCGTAGGGATTTCAGCTCATTCTGTTGCAACGGATGGGGAAATGATAGCAGTTATCGGTGATTATTCGGATATTGAATTTTGCGGGATTTATGACCCAAATGATAATCAATTTTTCATATTAGATAATAATATGGAAGGTCGTAGGCATTCTGCTTCAGTTTATCTCGATGGTTCGTTATATGCGTATGGTGGTAGTCAGCCTGATGGTTTCAACGGCAATATAGGATATACAGTATTATCCAGCGCAGAACGAGGAGAACTCATTGATGATGAAGATGACGATGCCGGTCTAATAATCATGAATATGAATCTAATGGAATTTTTCATGGTCATGTTTGGAGCTGATATAGATAGTCTTGGCATTGAAAATCCTACGGCTATTGCTTTATTCGGTGAGGACACTGTTGAATATGTTGAAGGGGTAGTTTTTGGTGACGATACAACCATGATAGAACTCAATACAGAAGATGTAGCGGGTGCAATATCCATAGGGGAGAACACAGTCACCTTTTCAAATTTAAATTTGCAGGATTCTACCGGAGTAAATACTATGAATTTGAATGGAACAATTGGTCCCGGTTCTATTGATCTTGTGGCCGGTGAAGAAACATCACTTGACTTTTTCAATGATCTGTTTGAAGATGATGACGAAGGAGAATTTTATTTATCCTTTAACGAGGATTCAACCGGAATGGGAGTTGAGATCGAGTATGACGATTATTATGGCGAAGAATATGCTGATACTTCAAACTTTGATTGGATTGCAACAGCAGACTCTTTATTCTTGTATTTTGAAGGTGATTATTATTATGGAGATGAAGCAGATACGATTGAACTTGCATATGCAGTTCACGATGTCAATGATGATGGATACTTCGATTCACTTTTTGTGAATGCTTCGTTTAATCCTTGTGAAGATGATGATTATGACTCGTATGATGACTGTTTTGAAGACATGGAGCTATTTGGCCTTGATGAATTGGAAGATGTGGAATCATTCAGGGTGTATGAAGAATTAGTCTTCAGTTCGGGAGGATTCACATCAGTAGCCCCAGGTGATGGAACCATGCCAAATGAGTTTAACCTGTATGGAAATTATCCCAACCCATTTAACCCCGTCACATCCATCCGATTTGATGTTGGGTTAAAATCCGGCAACAACACATCGCTGCTGATTTATGATATCACAGGACGGAATGTTGCAATACTCATTAACGAGCAACTCCAAAACGGGACTTACGAAGTCAAATGGGATGCTCGTGGATTTGCCAGTGGTATTTATTTCACGGAACTGATCTCTGGAACGAACCGACACACCCAGAAAATGGTGCTCTTGAAATAGTATAATTGCCATCTTAAATAAAAAAAGCCCTCTTGCATATTGCAGGAGGGCTTTTTTATTAATTGAATCGTTCGTCACCACCATCCGATCACTCTCCACCAAAGTAATCCCGCTCCCAACCATATTACGATGTGATAAAGTGAAATCAAAAAACCTATCTTGAACCAGTGCAAGGGCTGGACATAAC
>JAPYRR010000073.1 GCA_029936885.1 Fidelibacterota bacterium
ATATAAAGTATCTCATTCATTGAAACATTATCGTTTCCTGTTAAAGTAACAGAATTAATCACAATATTTTCATTTTGGGGGCGCACTGAAGCCGTACATACCATTAGGCATAAAAGAATTTTATATTTATGTTTCACGAATTATTTAATAAGAGTAACGATAGCGGTATTTAAGGTTCAAATTTCCATCTTCGTCTATATTACCTACCAAAGAAAAATGTCGGTTTAATTTATATTCAACACCGATCTGTGATCGGTTCGGATTCGTCAAAGAAAAGGACCTTTTATAGGATAAATTTAAGAAAGTTTTGTCCCCTATTTGTCGTTTTGCAGTCACTTCAAAATCTTCATTCGTTCCTTGAAGTAATCCAGCAGCGCCCGATATTGCAATATCATCCACCAAGCCCATTTTACCAAATTCTGAACTTTTCAAATTTTTCTCTAATTGATTCTCAAGAAGAGACCCTAGAATTGACACTGTTTGATTCCCAAATCCGGTTGATGTTAATTCTTGGTCTTCAAATCGTTTTCCCCATGTCAGTAATTCTAGAATATCACTTTCAGAAAAACCACTCCTAGATTCTAATGCAATATCCAAATCATCTATTCCACCGTTTATGCGAAGATTAATCCGCTCATTATCAATCATGGTAAATGCACTAACATCAATGAATGGATTGAATCCTTTGTTATCAAAACTCACATACCCTCTGAGCCCCTTAAAATTATCTTTATAAGAAAAAACATTTCCATCATCTACAAATAGTTCACCACCAAAATCCATTTCCTGATATCCGATCTGTGATAAACTTAATTCACCAATTATTATAGCATCTATCTGGGAATTTTGAAATAATACAGTCCCTTTAATCGGTATATTGATCTGGTATGACATTACAGGACCGGTTTCTTCCGAAATAGCGGTTCCCACTTCTTCTGATGCAAACTCGTAGAAAACGGTTGCGTCCAATGCTTCGATTTTACCAGCGATAGTAATGGTATCTCTCCCGACAATTGTAAGATCTAAATTACTTTGCCCAATAATATCTAAATAAAGTGTTTTAAAGGAAGCTTCATTCCCAACAATATGCAAATTATATCTAGGATTAAAAAACTGGGTAAAATCCATTGCCCCAGTAATTGTTGTATTTTGGCTAATAGGTTTTAAATATTGCCCATTTGAATGATAAAGTGTAGTTCGCATATTCTGTATCACCAGTTGGTTATGGTTCATATATGCATCTCCATCAACCGATGTAGCTGGGTCGGAGATCAAAAGGGTATAAATCTTTCCATTTTTCACTTTAATATGTCCACTACGATCCATAGAATCAACAGGTCCGGTTAAGGATAAAGAAATGTCAATATTACCTCGTACTGAATCCAAATCTGCTATATAAGGAGATAAAAAAGGTAATGATTCCAATTGAGCTGTCGTATGAAAATCAATCGAATCACCCGAAAAGAATTGTCCAATATTTGGAGAATTAATATTGAAATCAAATGGAACTGAACCATTTGATTCAATGATACCATCATGGCGAATAGCTTTAGCTTTTTCTACATATAACTTTCGTCCATCATAGGATCCTTTAACAGAAACTTGGCCTAAATCTATCAAATCAAATACGCTATTTTGGATATCAAAGTCATAGGTAAATAAAGTTTTTTCAGGGACTCCTTTTAAATGGAATGATCCTGAAGCTTTTCCACCTAACGTAAAGAAATTTGGTATAAATTTATGGATAAACCCCAGTGAAAGCTGAGAAAAATTAGATTTTAATGAGATTGGCGTCATCCCCACATTATTTTTTCCCATGGGTATAATTCCATTCGCTTGAAACCCCATTGATTCCCCCTTGGTCATAGAAATATCATCAATATGGAGAATTCCATTCTTAAATAAAAAGGATTGTGTCATTTCATCGAAGGCTTCTTCCATATAGATTCCCTTTTTTAGGGACAAATCAACATCAACCACTAGGGCACTTTTTGCCCATTGCATCCAAATTTCGCCAAATACAGTTCCAGAAACCTGAAGGCGTTTATCTTTTAAAAATTGCGTTAATATTTCAGCATTAAAATTTGACATTTTGAATCGCCCTTCTGGTGTATCCCCTCCTGTTATTACACCTTCAAACATCCCATCATTAATATGGAATTCAAAGGGATCAACATTGAGAATTGAATCTTGGAATGAGAAAGAAACGGGTCGAGCATTTATAAGGAAATGATTTTGAGAGACTACCTGTAATCGATTTATTAAATATTGATTAATTCCATCGTAGTCTCCCGACGCTTGTAGGTAGTCATCTCCAGATTTAAAATGACAACTTTCAATCACGATTTCACTATTTCGGATCGTTGCATTTATTGTACCGCTATCAAAATTCCGATTTCTCCAAGTTCCTGCACCTGCTTTCATATCAATAATACCAGAGGTTAGAGAATCAGAAACTGAAATTTCAGATTTAAATTCAAGTGATTCCAAATGAAAATCATTTACTTTTATTTCATTACATATTAGTTCAGAATTAACTGAGGGAGAATGAAAATCACCGTGGATTTTAAGTCGACCTGTGGCTTGGCCGGATATGAATTCGCCCGGAAGAAATTGATTAACTAATTTGATTTCAGCTCTTTCCAATTCTGCAACAATATTAATAGTATTGTTCTTAAAATTACCTTCTCCATCTAGGGTAAGATAACTATCTCCTACCATAACCAATACAGGATCCACTGTGGAAATAACGCTATCTTGATATGAGAGTTGCCCGTGTATCGATATTTCACCTTCTTCAAATAATTTTGATTCAATTACCTCAAGTGTTAAATCGATTTGATCTATGGTACCTTTCTTGGTTAAACCCGCATCTAAAATCGCTAACCCAGATAATTGTGTGTGATTTTGTCCAATTATCCATCGACTTAAATCCAAATCTGAAAGAATCAATGTGGTATTGACCCTTTCTCCATTTTCCCAAATTCCATTCATAGTAAGATTAGAACTTTCACCATTGAGTTGAAGATTTTTTAAAATCCAAGCTGTTTTCTTTTTACTTATTCGAAATTCACCGGACATATCTAATCCTAAATCGTTTTCAACATTCAATTTTCCATCAAAATATTTTAAATCTGATTCAAAAACAAAATGACCAGAAAATGACGAAAATTTAGTTTTTAAAGGGAGGCTCTCAAATAATTCTTCGGGTATTGTAAATCCAGTCAAATTCACATTTCCTGATAAAAAGGAACGATTATAATCAAATGTCATTTCACCTTTGATTGGTAATCCAAAAAAATCTCCGTTCACCTTATTTAAATAAAAAGACGATCCATCAAGTCCCAACGAAAGTGTACGGAGATTGATACCATATATCGGATTTTCTCCTAAAGAGAGACTAAATAAATCACAAATTAAAATAGGATGATCACCGCCTTTTAATTTCCCGCCAACCATTACATTCAAACGATATGGGTTTTCATTGATTATTGATAATATTTCCCCAGACACAAAAAATGATTTTATATGAAATGGTATTTTTAATTCGTTTATATCAAGACTATCAGAACTATTAATTCCTAATTTATTATCGATATGAGTTGTCATTTCATCGATAGTTAAAATATCGAATGTTAATTCGCCTGATAATGTCGCTAAATATCCAACATTTATAGACATTTTTTCTATTTTAACTTGGGTGCCAATATTGTGGATAAATGAAATCTCTTCAAAATTTGTGGTCCCTATAAGTGACCCAGATATTTTTCCAATATTTATTGTCCAACCTTTATGAAAGATCTTTTCATTTATCTTTGATTGGATATAAGCCCCCCAGAATTCAGCTCTTAGTATGAACATTATCACTAGGATCAATACAGCGCCTGTACCGAGAATATATTTTTTACGATTTAGCATCATGGATACATTACAAAGTGAACACCAAATTAGAAAGGGAGTTCCACATATAAAAAAAGCGCTCTTTGGAGCGCTTTTTTTATCAATGCGTAAAGGTATTTAATCAACTACTTCAAAATCGGCATCTTCGATTTCATCTTCTTTTTTCTTTTGCTCATTAGAATTAGGAGTACTTTCTGTATTAGGAACTCCCTCTTCCTGCTTTGAAGCATCATACATTTTTGAAGCTATAGCGCTCCAAGAAGCATTTAAGGCATCCATAGATGATTTAATTTCATCAATATTACCGCTATCTTTTGCTTTTTTAAGAGAGTCTACTTTTTCCGTTAAACCATCTTTTTCAGCTTCATCCAGTTTTTCTTCGTGTTCTTTTATATTCTTCTCTGTTTCATAGATTAAATGTTCTGCTTGATTTACAAGATCAATTTTTTCACGTTTCTCTTTGTCTTCACTTTCATGTTTCTTAGCGTCATTAACCATTTTATCAATCTCTGTATCAGCTAATCCGCTAGAGGCTTCAATACGAATACTTTGTTCTTTTCCTGTAGCTTTATCCTTCGCATTCACATTTAGGATTCCATTGGCATCGATGTCAAATGAAACTTCAATTTGTGGTATACCGCGAGGTGATGGCGGAATATCCGCTAAATGAAAACGGCCAATAGTCTTATTATCAAGTGCGATTTCTCTTTCACCTTGAAGTACATGAATCTCAACAGTTGTTTGATTATCAGCGGCAGTGCTAAACACTTGTGATTTATTGGTGGGAATAGTTGTATTCCTTTCAATTAGCTTAGTAGAAACTCCACCCAATGTTTCAATCCCTAAAGATAGTGGTGTAACATCTAATAAAAGGATATCATCCACGTCACCAGAGAGGACACCGCCTTGAATCGCTGCACCCAATGCAACAACTTCATCAGGATTAACACTTCTATTCGGTTCTTTTCCGAAAATTTCTTTGACTTTCTCTTGAATCTTTGGAATCCTAGTGGATCCTCCAACTAGAATAACTTCATCAATTTCACTTGTAGAAAGTCCAGCATCTTTTATTGCTTGCAAACATGGTTTTACAGTGCGCTCAACCAAATCTCCTACCAAATCTTCAAATTTAGCTCGGGATAGAGTCAAGTTTAAATGTTTAGGACCCGATGCATCAGCAGTCACAAACGGAAGATTAATATCTGTCTGTTTTGAAGATGATAATTCTTTTTTTGCAGTTTCCGCTGCTTCTTTTAATCTCTGGAGAGCCATTGGATCTTTTCGAAGGTCTATTCCATCGGACTTATTAAATTCATCTGCAATCCAGTCTATAACTTTCTGGTCAAAATCATCGCCACCAAGATGCCCATCACCATTAGATGATTTCACTTCAAATACACCATCACCTAATTCGAGTATTGATACATCAAATGTTCCGCCACCTAAATCAAAAACAGCAATTTTTTCATCTTTCTTTTTGTCAAGTCCATATGCAAGAGAAGCAGCAGTTGGCTCATTAATGATACGACGAACATTCAACCCAGCAATTTTGCCCGCATCTTTTGTAGCCTGACGTTGGGAGTCATTGAAATATGCTGGTACTGTTATAACAGCATCAGTTACTTTAGTCCCAAGATGTTCCTCTGCTTGTTGTTTGAGTTTTTGTAAAATCATTGCAGAAATTTCAGGTGGAGTATAATCTTTCGACCCAATATTAACAACGCAGGCTCCATTAGAATTTTTCTTCACATTATATGGGACTTCATTTAATTCATTACCCACTTCTTTAAATAGCCTACCCATAAAACGCTTGATCGAAAAAACAGTATTTTCTGGATTTGTAACAGCTTGCCGTTTTGCAGCTTGCCCAACAAGGCGTTCGTCATCTTTGGTAAATCCAACAATTGATGGAGTTGTTCTGCCGCCTTCCGGGTTGGTAATTATAGTAGGTTCTCCACCTTCAAGAACGGCAACACATGAATTTGTGGTTCCAAGGTCAATTCCGATAATTTTGCCCATTTTATCTCCTTATGGTCGATAATAATTTTAGATTAATAAATTTGATTTAATGAAGCAAGGAGCGTACCACCAACGATGCTTGACTATTATGACAGAAAGAGAATAATTATCCACCTATATGGCAGACTACAGTTTATTTAGAAGGCAATTTCGGGTTTTTTCTTTTGGTTAATATTCCAGATTTATAGGTAAAATGGAGTGATTTTCTTATAGCCTTCACCGTGATGACTGTTCCTTTAGCTAAACCCTTTTTCAGCATCGTTTCTGAGATAGGGTCTTCTAATAATCGTTGAATTTCCCTTCGGAGAAGACGAACCCCATATTTTGGATCATATCCACTTTTAGCCAGTAGTTTTTTTGCTGTTTTGGTTAATTTTAGGCTTAAGCCTAATTTGGAAAGATTTTGAATAAGATCGGACAATTGAAGATCGATAATATCGTAAACATTTTGTTCATTAAGAGATTGAAATACGATTGATTCATCAATTCGATTCATTAATTCTGGAGAAAATATCTTTTGGACTTTCTCCATTATACCCTCTTTCATTTTAACATAATTTTTATCTTTCTTATTTTCTCCAAACCCATATTCATTATTTCTCAGCTCTCTTGTTCCCATATTAGATGTCATAATAACTATTGAATTACGAAAATCAACTTTTCGGCCGAGTCCATCTGTCAAGACTCCTTCATCAAATACTTGAAGTAATACATTATAAATATCGATATGGGCTTTTTCAATTTCGTCTAACAAAACCACCGAATAAGGATTTCGTCGAACCTTTTCTGTAAGTTCACCACCCTCTTCATAACCGATATATCCGGGTGGCGCTCCAATTAACCTCGAAATTGAAAATCGCTCCGAAAATTCAGACATATCCAATTTTATCAACGCCTGATTATGGGGAAATAATTGTTTTGCCAAAGATTTTGCTAACTCTGTTTTTCCAACACCTGTTGGTCCAAGGAATAAAAAGACTCCAATGGGCCGGTTCGGGTTTTTTAATCCAGTTCTGGCTCTACGAATGGCCTTCGTTAAACAAACAATCGCTTCTTCTTGACCAATAATATATTTACTTAATTCATTGT
>JAPYRR010000074.1 GCA_029936885.1 Fidelibacterota bacterium
TGGTTGCCAATGCTCCCGTCACATTGAAATTTGCCGTAGCAGTAACACCGCCATGGAGTAAATGATTTATAGTATTATGTGAATCCCATGCAGGTACACCTAAGATAAAACGATTAATTACACCCAATACATCAAAAATAGGAATCATACCAATCCCATTTGCAAACAAAATAAAAAAGAAAAAAGTTAAAATAAGCGGTGTCCAGGTCATGACCCATTTTGATCCTACATTGGGTCTAACAATGGAGTCCCTAATAAACTGTACGACAGCCTCAATACCATTCATCCAACCTGAGGGTGTGGATCTGTTGCTAGATAAATATTTTCTTACGGGAATAATAATAGCAACCCCAACCAAAAGAGACACAACCCACAACATCAATACGTGTTTTGTAACAGAAAAATCAATCCCAAATAGTGGTGGGATATGGAAAAGGGGATGTGAAATATCTGAATTGGAAACGTGGTGAATAATATTGGGTCCCACTTGCTCCATCACACTTTGGGAAGCGTGTCCAGCTTCAATTGCACTCATACTGCTTTAGATAAAATTGGGTTAAGAATTAAATTATTTTGAAATGTCTTTAATAATGACCGCTTCTAGTGCGTGAAGCCCTAGAAAAAAGCCTGCAAAACTACAAATGAAAGGTACCGGTTCAAAATCATAAAGTTTGAATATAATAAGAATTATTGCACCATAATAAACCATCTTAATTGCAAATCCTATTGCTAAAGATTTGGTGACGTGTAAAGGACCTTTTTCAGCTCCATTTATCACAAAATATATAGTGACAATCCCAGCCAATACTGGAAGTATCCACCCCAAAAATATTTCAATTTGATATTGTGGGAAAAACCCCGCTAATAATCCTAATATCCCCGCAGAGGCTATTAATCCATATAGAAATAATTTCATTTTTTTTGTTTCCAAATAGTTTTAGCTAAATGATAAAATCCTGTAATTAACCCTATGCTTAACCCCACTAGAACACCTTTGGGTTTTGTTTCATTTATTGAATCAAAATATATTCCCAATAAAATGAATATTAGGACAGAAGCTAACAAAGTATATGATGCAGATGCTGCGGGTCCAGACTGAGTAATTATTTTCTGAAAATATTCCATAGAACGTGCAAAATTGGCTCCAAATTGTTTTTCTTTTTTGAAAGGCATTGTATTAATTCGCTTTATTCTGAGACTCGCCCAGCAATATCACATTTCCCCTCAAATTGTGCACCATCTTCTATGAGCAGTTTTCGGTAGATAATATCCCCTTTTAGAACGCATTTTTTTCCCAATATTACCTGTCCATCAGCTACGACATTTCCAACGACAGTCCCCCCAACTCTAATATGGCTCCCCGAAATATTCCCCTGAACTAATGCGTTTTGTGCTATACGGACAGGACCGTCAGTTACAACATCACCATAAACTTGACCATAAATAATGATTCCTTCGCGAAGTTTAACAGGTCCGTCTATCCTTGCATCCGCACCAATCATGGTGTGAACATTTTGAAAATTGATCTTACTCATCTAAAGAAGTTAAATCCATTTCTCGGTATTCCGGAAAATAGATCAGTGGATCCATCGCTAAGAATTCTCGCCAAACTTCAAAATGTAAATGGGGGCCCGAAGACACGCCTGTATTTCCAACAAGACCTATTACTTCACCACGTGTGACTATGTCTAACTGTTTCTTGAAATTCTGTTGATTATGACCGTAATGTGTAAAATAATCATTACCATGATATAGAATTAGCATATTCCCAAATTCGTAATTCCATCCAGAATAAACAATAACTCCAGAGGCTGCAGCTAAAATTGGTTCACCTTTTTTTGCAACAATATCGATGCCATGGTGTGTCTTTTTGATAAACAATCCAGCTTTGCCAGATCTTTGACTAACATAACCTTGAATAGGTGCCACAGATGGAATATTTTCAATAAATGAGACTTGGTTTCCCGGCGAAGAAAGGACACCTGTGATTGAGTCTAATACAACCGGACGATCATCAAAATCAAACTTGGATCCTAATGAATGACGAATTAATTCATCCATTTGCTTTAACCGGCCTAAATCCCGAGTTAGTTCCAAGACTTTTAATCGTTCAGCGACTAACTGGTCATGTCTATTTTTTATTTCTGAATAATCTGATAGTTTGGGAGCATAATAAAATATTATTCCTAAAACAGAAATAATCAATAATGCCCCAATTAAAAAACCAGTTCTAATAGCATTTTTTGATAAATGATAGGATTTAGAGCCGGACTCATCATCCGGGATAAACATGATTGTATATTTATCCGGTTTCACAATATAATCAGGAAATAGAATTAATCAGGTCTAAAATGCGCTCAAGATCATTGTTCGAAAAATATGAGATTTCAATCGTCCCACCCTTTTTTCCAGCTTTCAATAGCACTTTGGTTCCCAATATTTCGATTAGTTGGTTTTCCAATGCTTGAACCTGAGGAGCCTTTTTAGTTAGAATAACCTTCTTCCTTTTGGGTGGCTCAATTGTGGATTTAACCAAGTATTCAGCAGCACGAACACTTAATTCCCTCCGGAGAATTGAAATCCAAATCCTATTCATTGCTGGACCTGTTTTGGCTTGAAGAATTGCACGTGCGTGACCTGCAGAGATTTCCCCCATTCTTAAACTTTTTCGAATATCTGGGGGGAGTTTTAATAATCGAAGAGAATTAGAAACAGTGACGCGCTTTTTACCAACTGCTTTAGCAATAGCATCATGGGACATTTCAAATTTAGAATTCAAAACGGCGTAAGCTTCTGACTCTTCTAATGCATTTAGATCTTCACGTTGAATATTCTCAATTAAAGCCATTTCCATCATTTCTGCATCATCTTTAACTGTAATGATATAGGCTGGTATAGTTCTTTTTCTACATTTTTTTGAAGCACGCCAACGACGTTCACCAGCAACCAATTCAAATCCATTTTCTACTTCTCTGACTGTAACTGGCGTTAGCACCCCTTTTTCTTTAATAGAAGCAACGAGTTCATCTAATGCTGATTCATTAAAATCTCGGCGAGGTTGATTCGGGTTGGGTCGAATATTCTTTATTGGGAGTTCCATTACACCTGGCTTAGTGGTAATGATTTTAACAATTGGTTTCTTTTGGTCTGATTCTGGACGAATGAGAGCTTCTAGCCCTTTACCTAATCTATTAACTGACACGTTGGAGTATCTCCTCTGCCAAATTCATATAATTTTGAGCACCGGTGGAATTGGCATCATAAAGTAGTACGGGTTTTCCAAATGATGGTGCTTCACTTAATCGAACATTACGATGAATGAATGTTTTAAACAATTTATCCTTAAAAAATCCATCCACTTCTTCAACAACTTGTTTGGATAAATTTAATCTACTGTCATACATGGTCATAAGAATACCTGCGATTTCTAATTTTTTATTCAAATGTCGTTGAACCAAACGCACAGTATTTAATAATTGCCCGAGTCCTTCTAGAGCATAGTATTCACATTGAATCGGAATAATTAATGCATCAGAAGCCGTAAGTGCATTCAGTGTTAATAGCCCTAATGATGGTGGGCAATCAATAATTATTATGTCATATTCTTTTTGAATTTTCTTGAGTGCTTTCTGAAGTTGATACTCTCGAGCCATTACACTTACTAATTCAATCTCTGCACCCACTAAATCATTTGTTGATGCAATAAGATCTAAATAAGAAAAGGATGTTTTGGTAATGGCGTCTTTCATCCCATCTCCCTTTAGCAAAACATCATACACCGATCCATTCGTTTTTTCAAAAAGATCTGACAAACCGGTAGTTGCGTTGGATTGAGGATCTAAGTCAATAAGGAGTGTACGTACTTCGGTTACAGCCAAACTCAATGCGACATTGACTGCAGATGTGGTTTTACCCACACCGCCTTTTTGATTTGTGAATGCTAATATTGTAGCCATAATAAAAACGAAAATTTCGGGCACGGAATTTAGGTTAGGATTCAGATTCGTTTGATTAAAATTAAATGAAAAACAAAAAATATGCCATACCTACATTTCGTTTTACCAGACTAAATAGGAAACAAAGTCATTCTATAATTTCTTAATCGACCTCCTATTATCTTGCATTACGTTATAACTAATAATTTGATCTGAATTGACCTTAAATTTCCGATTCAATTTTGAAGGGTATTTCAATTAAAATAATGAAAGCACTTGTTAAAAAATCACCGGAGCGTGGCATTTGGATGGAAGATGTTCCAACGCCAGAATGCAACACCAATGATGTAAAAATTAAAATCACTCATACTGCAATTTGTGGTACGGATCTTCATATTTATAAATGGGATGAATGGGCTCAAAGAACTTTGCAACTTCCTCTCGTCACCGGACATGAATTTTGTGGAATCGTGGAAGAAATTGGCCCAGGTGTTACCCATTATAAACCGGGTGATCGCGTTTCTGGTGAAGGGCATATTACTTGCGGATATTGTAGAAATTGCCGCGCCGGAAAAACTCATCTTTGCCATAAAACAATTGGAGTTGGTATTCACCGTGATGGTTCATTTGCTGAGTATTTGGTCATTCCAGAATCCAATGTTTGGCCTATTCACGATGATATTCCATCGGAGATTGCTGCATTTTTTGATCCTTTTGGAAATGCCACCCACACAGCTTTATCGTATGAAATGGTAGGTGAGGATGTTCTTATCACTGGCGCTGGACCTATCGGAATCATGGCAGTGGCAATCTGCAATTTTGTGGGCGCTCGTAACGTTGTCATCACCGATGTGAATGATTATCGGTTGGATCTTGCTCGTAAATTGGGCGCAACCAAAGCAATAAATGTATCGAAAGAATCCATTACAGATTGTTTTCCAGAACTCAATATGGTCTCGGGTTTTGATGTTGGTTTGGAAATGTCTGGGAATTCAAATGCATTCAAAAGTATGTTGGGGCATATGTATCATGGCGGACGAATCGCGCTGTTGGGATTGCTCCCAAAATCCACACAGATTAATTGGGATGACATTATTTTTAAAGGGCTTAATGTGAAAGGTATTTATGGCCGTGAAATGTATGAGACTTGGTATAAAATGACACAGATGCTTCGGAGTGGTTTGGATATTTCGCCCATACTAACTCATAAATTATCCGTAAATGATTTTCAGGAAGGATTCGATATAATGGAATCTGGGAACTGTGGAAAAGTTGTCTTAGAATGGTAAAAGCAATTCAACGCAAAGACGCGAAGTTTTTTTTATATAACATTTCTTTGCGACTCTGCGCCTTTGCGTTAGGAAAATAATGACAAATTCAAAAAAACATTACACCGATATCCTTTCCCAAATAAAAGCGGAAGGTCTTTATAAAAAAGAAAGAACTATTACCACACCACAGGGTGTTGATATTGCCACAGAACAAGGCGGTGAAGTTCTAAATTTTTGCGCAAATAATTATCTGGGACTTGCAAACCATCCGCACATAATTGAAGCGGCTAAATCCGCCATGGACAACCACGGTTTCGGTATGGCTTCAGTTCGGTTTATATGCGGTACGCAAGATCTCCATAAGGAATTGGAATCCAAAATATCCGATTTTTTCGGTACAGACGATACCATCCTTTATACCTCATGCTTCGATGCAAATGGGGGATTGTTTGAAACTATCTTGGGCCCAGAAGACGCCATTATTTCTGATTCCCTAAATCACGCATCTATTATTGATGGTGTTCGACTCTGCAAAGCCCAGCGGTTCCGGTATGCAAATAGTGATATGGCTGATCTTGAACAGAAATTGCAGGAATCTCAATGTGCTCGGTTACGAATGATTGTTACGGATGGTGTTTTTTCCATGGATGGGTATATTGCGAAATTAGACGAAATCACGACCCTTGCCGAAAAGTATAATGCCATGGTGATGGTGGATGATAGCCACGCCACAGGATTTACAGGAAAAACGGGGCGCGGCTCCGCGGAGCATTGTGGTGTTTTAGATAAAATCGATATTTTTACATCTACTCTGGGGAAAGCATTGGGCGGGGCTTCTGGAGGGTTCACAACAGGACGACAGGAAATTATTGATCTTTTAAGACAACGATCTCGTCCTTATCTTTTTTCGAATACGGTTGCGCCAGCTATTGTTGCAGCAGGATCTAAAGTTTTTGATATGCTTTCAGCATCAACAGAACTCCGAGATAAGCTCGAAGAGAATACACAATATTTTCGTACAAAAATATCTGAGACAGGTTTTGATATATTAGAGGGCGTCCATCCCATTGTTCCCATTATGCTTTATGATGCGGTCTTGGCTCAAAATATGGCAGCGGAAATGTTGAAAGAAGGCATCTATGTTATTGGGTTTTATTTTCCTGTAGTTCCAAAAGGTCAAGCTCGAATTCGAGTTCAGATATCCGCAGCTATGGAAAAAGCACATCTTGATAAGGCGGTAAACGCCTTTACAAAAGTGGGGAAACAGTTGGGGATAATTGGATAAGGATTAGGATGGAGGATTGAGATTTTGGATTAGCGCGATAACATTCAAATCGACACAATTATTACAAGGGGGGACATTAAGTACTGTTCCTGCTTCAAATACTCCTGTGGAGTAATCAAAAATAAAAACACCAAAAGAAGCGGAATCATCAGGTAAGTCGAAAGTAGCTTGGGCGAAAAGAATTGAAGAAGATAGGATTAATTGAATTAAGTATTTTTCATTGGCAACTCCAACTTTGCAGGTACCCCGATATTTATCAATAATTGAAAATAATTATCACTAATTATACTTATAAATACTGAAAAATGAATCCACACACTCCTTTGAGAAAATCTTCCATGCATCCTTGCCCGAGTTAGAATCCAAAGGGTATATTCACCGGCTTTTTTTAAACCTTTAATACACTTTTATAATGCAAAGCAATTTAACTCCCAGATATTTAATTATCAGTGTCATTCTTGCGTGGGCAATTTATGCCCTCATGCCAACATGGCAATATCAGAA
>JAPYRR010000008.1:0-22578 GCA_029936885.1 Fidelibacterota bacterium
TGCCGGTGCCAAGGGAGCCTTACAGCTTTGGCGGCTGGAATGAATCCAAATACGGTCATGGCGATATAACAGGAAAAAGCGGTGTGGATTTCTGGACAAATCTGAAAAAAGTTACCGCCCGTTGGCCGGAATCAAACGAAGCCTGGAAGAAGTATTTTTAACTAATATTAATAAAAATCAAACCATTTCAGGGCCAGATCCGGCCATTCTCCATTTTCAGCCTGATCGGCTTTAGCCATCCAATTTCGTTTACCATTCCAGGCATCAATCTTTATTCCATAGACGGAAGTTTGTTTTAATTCTTCATCGGTGATGGGTCGGAAATCTTTTCCCGATTCCATTTTGCCAAAATATTTTTGGAGCAGTCCGTTCAGCACATCTCTTTTTTCATCCATCTTTTCAATAACGCGAATTTTCCCATAGGCAATTACACATTCATACTGGAAGCTCACTTCCAAGGCCAGGTTGGAGGGTAGGAGTCGCCCGGATTTGAAACATTCAAAACATGCTTCAGGATTTTGTTCAGCGTTAAAACGCATACGGCCATAGGCGTTGGAATGAAAATAAATCTCATGATTTTCTGCGCTGTACCAAAACGATGTGGGATTAATAAATGGTTGATTTCCATCACGGGTACTAATATGCCCTATTTGGATTTCAGATAAAAATTGAATAATCCATGGGTCATCCATGTCTAAATGGGGTCGGCGGGATTGGGTAATAGGTTTTTTGTTGGGGTCGTGGGGCAAGGCTATTTCTGGTTGGTTAACTTTGATCCGCAATTAGAACAAAATTTAGAATCATCATTTTGGTTTTTATCCCCGCACACAATACATTCGATTTTATCCGGTTCTTTAGATATAAAATTGATCTCTGATGTTACAATTCCCGTGGGAATGGCAATAATGCTGTAACCGATAATCATGATGAGCGCAGCGATACTTTGTCCAAGATTGGTCATGGGTGAAATATCGCCATAACCAACGGTCGTGAGCGTAACAATGGCCCAATAAATACTACGTGGAATGCTGGTAAATCCAGCTGCTTCGCCTTCGATCAAATACATGACCGAACCGAGAATAATTACAATATTCGTGACAGAAAAAAGAAATACAAAGATTTTCCGCCTGCTGGCAAGGAGGGCTTTCATAAGATGATCTGCTTCACCCATAAATTGAACCAGTTTCAAAACCCGGAAAACCCGTAAAACCCGTAAAACACGGATTACGGTCAGGACTTGGGTGCCTGGGAGGATCAGACTTAAATAGGTTGGGATGAGCGCCAGAAAATCAATGACCCCGAAAAAACTGAAAATATAACTGGCGGGCCGGCGGATGCAATAAATCCGTAAAATATATTCAATTGTGAAAAGTGCAGTAAACACCAGCTCTGCGATATTAAATAATTCACCATATTTTTGGTTGTATTCCGCCACGCTGTCCAGAAGAACCATAAGGATACTCAGGAAGATGGTGGCAATTAATACAACATCAAATAGTTTACCACCCCGGGTGTCTGTTCCGAAAATGACTAATTTAATTTTGTCTCTCAATACACTCATTTTATTAATATTGGATAATTTTCATGAATTCATTCGAATGGGAATGTAACAATTCTATCCCAAACTCCACATGAAATTTAAGTCGTTCATTATTGGGTGAGAGCATTTTTCAATATTTGGATATCCAATTCAAAAGAGTTCGGCATGAGAGGCCCGAAAGAAAAGCGGAAGAATTGCTGCAGGGGAGACTGATCTTCTCTGCGCGCCATATCACAATCCGTCCCTTTTAAAATTGCCGCACCATGGGGAAATAATCGTTCATTCAACTCTGTTGCGGTTAAGTCTCCCGATAGTTTACACCAGTGATAAAATCCGCCAGCGCCGGAAAACAACTCGATGCCAAGATCAGTAAATGCGTTGCCGTACCGGTTTCGTTGGTGAGCGTAAAATTCTGGAATGGCTGTATGGGAGAGATCGGTTCGTTCTCTTTTAAAAAGTTCCAATGCATACAGTTGTGATGGCCGAGAAACGCCACCCATTCCAAAAGAAGAAAAATTTCCTAATATTTCAATATGGTGTTTTGCAGCCACCACCCACCCGATTCGGATGCCTGGCGCTTGTAATCCTTTTGTGGCAGCACCACAAACGAAGAGATTCGATTCATCGATATTTTTGATATGCGCCAAGGCACTCACAGGCGGTTCATGAAATAATTCGTAAGCCTCATCCACCAATAAACCTGTAGAGCCGAAAGACGCGTTTTCCACCAACGCTTTCAGTGCATCGCCATTGCGAGTTATGCCAGTTGGATTACAGGGATTACTCAACATGATAAGGTTTTTGTCAGAATCATTCTTGGCTAAATAATCTTGAGCTGTGGGAAAGAAGTGATTCGATTCGCTGCTTTCTACCAAAGAATGATTCCGCTTCAGTAATCGTAACATATCCCAGTAAGGTGTGTATTCTGTGGATGCAATCCGGATTTGTATATCTTGTTGTAGAAAAAGAAGTAATGCAATTAATCCCGGACGACCCCCAGCAAAAACCATGACATTTTCAGCATCAATGCTTGCGCCATAATAATGATTATAATAACCGGCAATGGCATCTCGGAGTTCCGGTTGACCCCAGGCTTTTGGATATTTCAGGTCCATGGAATCCACTTGAATTGTTTCGGGCATGGCAGGTCCACCGGGAAGTTGGGTTGTTAATGGAAAGCCCTGGCTCCAGGGATGAGTTGTGGGTTCACCCATGGGAGCCCCGAACACATTTTGGAAAGCATACAGTGTTTCATAGATGCCCATAGGGGGCACATGGGTTAAAAAAGATGATTTCTGTGTCATGGTAAACTCTTTTATTGTTAATTAAACCAAACGCCCAAACCGCGATTCCTTAAATCTTTTCCCAGCATTTCTTCAATCTCTTCTGCATCTTTTCGAGTGGGGATTGGGTTATATTTTTCAAATAAATCGGGTCGGAGTTTAAGTCCAAACCGTTTCGCGTATTTATTGGATTTGTATCCTTCCTTATGTTGTTCAAACCGAATTTCAGGTTTTCGGGAGGATTGTCCAACATAAACGCAACCGTTCCCCTTGATGTATTTTGGGTTCTTTGCTCTGAACTTATTTAGGCCTGCCACAGCAGGATCCAACTCAATCACATAAACATAATAGAATTTCATTGAAAAAAGTTAGAAATAATTCACTTTACTAGTTGCGATTAATTTTCAAATTTCATTATAATCACGAGCCTCTTTTTGGTAAAATATTTCGAAAAGAAGGATTTAGTAAAAGAGGATGACAAGTGAATTAAAGTTGATACACAAAAATTTCAGCTTTTTTGGAAAGGCTTCGGGTTGGCGCTGGAAGCCTTTCCTTGTTTATAGAACTATCTTAAATTTTAATGCTTTTTGAAAATGGGGGCGATCGGTATCGACGGGATATGAGATATGTCGGACTGCACGCGGAGGATGATAGTTACCTCCTTAATCATCTGTCAATACCTATAGTTGCCGATTACGGCTACATGGCTGCAGCTTAGACTGTAGCTCGTTCCGGATAAAATGTGTCTGTGGTTTAATCCAAGGAGCGTCACTTACATAGGCTAGTCCTGAAAATGCTTGCGATTTCAGGATGAAATTTAGCAGGCTGGTCCTTCCTGATTTTTGTTGCTGATAAAGGGCAGGATAAGATTCCAATCGGACGACTAAGCATGTAGACGTCTCGCATTACTCTTTTTCGGACGGGAGTTCGATTCTCCCCGCCTCCACCAAGACAAGCTCCGTTACGATTTACCAGACGATGCATTGGTCAACATCACAATCTATGATATGATGGGACGAGTTGTTAAAACTCTTGTAAATGACCAACAAACCACTGGTTACAAGTCTACCCAATAGAATCCTACCAATGACTATGGTAAGTCAATGAGTGCAGGCATTTATTTATACCAGATCAAAGCAGGGGATTTTCTCCAGACCAAGAAAATGCTTCTTTTAAAATAATCCCGTTAAAAACTGATTTGTAAAAATAAGGTTGGTGTAATACCCAACATAGCTACATCTGATGCAGTTAAGGATGGCGTATATGGATTATAACGTTTATGACTCATGTTATTTTGATTATACAGATTGTAGACTGAAAGTCCGAAATGAATTCTTGTGCTAAATATCAGCCATGTTTTTGAAATACTCACATCTAGGTGATGAATGGAATTTAATCGTTCTCCATTTTTCCCCTTGGAAACCAGAATATTATAGGATGGGTCAACTTGGATATTATCTGGATGGGTAAAAACACGGCCCGATGCATAGACCCAATTTGCAGTCAAATTCCAGGTACCGATGGATGTCATAAGCACCGATTTGAATTCCTGAGTTACATCATGATCACTTAAAAAAGGGTCGCCATTATTTAATCCGGGGAACTCATATTGTGTTTGATTTCTTTGGTAGGAAAGCCAACCTGTCAATCGTCCTTTCTGTTTGCGCAACAATAATTCAAATCCTCTCGCAAACCCTTTCCCCCCATCCATGAGATCATCGTCTGCATCTCTATTTTGTTTCAGGGAAGATGCTGGGATGTAGGAATCCTTAAGTTGGAAAAGATTGTTAAGAAAACGATAGTAAAATTCTGTTGTTAGACTATAGTTGCCATAATCCCAATTAAATCCAAGATGGTGATTCGTAGATGAAATATTTGGGATCAATTCGGATGAAAGGATCCACATTCCCTGGGAACCGCGCGTGGTGTAATCGCCTTCAAGTTGGTGAATAAACTGGTAATGTTTCCCAATGGATGATTCAAGCGTAAAGTTAGGGAGGATCTTTTTAATAATGGATATACGAGGAGAAGAATAATACTTTTCATGCTCGGAATAATAATTAACCCTTATTCCGGGTTGAATAACCCATTTCTCAGTAGGGACCCATCGGTTCTGGATATAAAATGAATGAAGAAATCCCTCCTGTTCAAAAATGGTTATATTGGATTGGGTCCCATCCATTTTTTCATCATAAAACCGGTTCTCATAAAAAGACTCATCGATTCCAAACTCGATCAGGTGATTTTCAAATCCCTTGAACCGATTATGAATTTTGATCGTTTTATCTTTTAAATAATTTTCTTCTTTAGCAGTACCGATAATCATTTCTTCGAGTTGATCGCGGGCAGAATTTTCAGAATCATAGGAACTGGTATATTCATTATTGGATAAGGTTAACTGGGTATCCCATTCGTGATCCCAATTGGATGACCAGTTTAATATGGATCCTGCACTTCGCCATTCTGTCATTTCCTGGGTATAGGTAGTGTCATATCCCAAAAGAGATCCGAAACCAATAAATTCCCTGCTTTCACGAATAGAATCTTTACCTGCAGTGCTTGTAAAAGTAATTCTGTTATTGGGAGAGATAATAAAGGACACTTTGCTGGTAAAATCTTGGTATGAAAATTGGGGAGAATATAAAGCGGTCTGCTTTTTGGTTGAATCGGCACTTTCTCCAATAAGATTAAATTTGTCATCACCTGTCACAAATTCTTGAATTGCCTGGTAAAGATCTGTCTGGTAATCTGATGTTGTTGATTGTCTAAAATTAAAATTCCAACTTCCACGTGAAAATAATGGTAACTCTCCGGATAAACCCTGGCTCATCAGGTTTCCATATAACCCACCATGAGGTTTAAGGCTATTTCCGTTTCGGCTAGTGAGTTCAATTACACTGGATATCCTGCCACCATACTGAGCTGGAAATCCACCTTTATATACTTGGACATCCTTAATTGAATTGGCATTGATTCCACTGACAAATCCGAAAATATGACCGGTTTGATAGAGGGGCATACCATCCAAAAGGATTAGGTTCTGATCTGGGGTTCCCCCACGGATGAATAACCCGGAAGTTCCTCCAAGTCCGAGTTGGATCCCTGGTAGCAGTTGAAGAGATCGAAAAATATCCACTTCACCTAAATTGGGTAATGTAGAAATATGTCGTGGTGAAAAGGAGATCTGCCCTGGGGAAATTGATCGATCCATGAATTCCCTGGCCGCCCCTGTAATGGATACAGCCTCTGTTGAAAGCACTTTTGGTGAAATAAATATTTCTTGAAAAATTGACTCATCTTTTGGAAACTTCAAGGGAACTTTTTCAGTTTCATATCCGATATAGGAAATTGTGAGCGTACAGGTTCGACTTGAAATATTAGAAATTGAAAATGTACCGTCGCTCCTTGAAATATCTCCAATCTTTAATTCAGAAATAAAAACATTTGCATAGGGGATAGGGTCTCCTGATTCTTTATCCATGGCTCTTCCCAAAACACCAAAACGAAATGGTTTTGTAGGATTTAGGATTGTGAATTGGTCTCCTGTTTGTTTCCAAACAAGATTGGATGTGGATAAAACTGATACAATTGCTTCTTTTTCAGAGCAGGAAATACATCTTGCTGAGATTAGATTATTTGCAATATTATCTGGATAAACAATCGAAACTCCATAATCATCGATTAATTTTCTAAGTGCAGTTTTAAGGGGTGTGTCGTTAAACTCAAATGATATCGAGTCTATTTGTGTAACAGAAAAAGCAGGGCTTAAAAATAAGAGCCCGGCTAATAAAAAATTATAAAGAGGTATTAAGCTAGATGATCGTGCATGTATCACCATCGAATTTAAACTCATGTTGAGTCAATAGTGAAATAGTGCTCAACACTATATTTAAATCTTTAGTGTCAATAACGCCAGTAACGGTGATATCAGCAAGGGACTGATTGGAAAATTTGAAGGAGATACCAAAAGTACGTTCAATTTCTCCACAAACTTCAGACAGAGGAGTTCTATCACAAACCAGTTTTTCATGCATCCAGTCTGGATAGTTACCATAGGATACTGTTCGTTTATTTAAACTATTAGCATTTAAATCAACATCAATCATTTCGCCAACAGTTAAAAGAACCGATTTTGTTTCATTCGAAACTTTAACAATTCCCTCATTTACACCAACTTCGAAACCGTCTTTTCTTGCTCTCACATTAAAGGAAGTCCCAAGAACAGTTATTTGCCCATGATCGGTATTAATTACAAAAGGGATTGTTCCTTTTTGGACATTGAAATAAGCTTCACCCGAAAGAGTAAGCGTACGGTGTTCTGTATTGAAATCTTTTTTATATTTAATTCGACTTCCCGCATTCAATGAAATTGTTGACCCATCAGCCAATTGTATTGTTTGGAAATCGGTGACTTTAGTTAAGACTGTTTCAGTTGTAAGCGAATCATATGCCATAGGCAAAGCAATAACCAAAGCGAGTCCAAGAGCCACAGCATAATTAAGTCGAGGTCTTAATGCTGACCAAATCCCTTGTTTTGGAGGTGAGAGTCGCTGCTGGTCCTGACTCATATCAATATCAGAAATATCCATGAGTTGTTCAAGCCGCATCCACACTTCATTTTTATCAGGTGGGTTTGGCAGATTTAATTGAGCACTGCGCTCCCAAATAAGTTGTTGTAATTTATCTAATTTTTTCATTTATTATTTTTACCCGGATTCTAAGAAATATCTCTTATTCTCCATTGCACAGAAAAAACGTTGAATCCCTTTAAAACACTCACAAATAATTTTTTAAATTTTTCCTCAAAATTTTGAGGGCTCTATAGATTTGATTTTCAACTGTTCGAACACTCAAATCCAATAATTCAGCAATTTCAGGATTAGATTTGCCTTCAATACGACTTAGGATAAAAATATTCCTACATTTATCTGGTAATTTATCATTCACCACTTTTTGTATTTCTTCTTGAAGGATTGTAGCCTGTGTTACTGCTTCCGGATCATCGAAATGTGATTTCCCAAATACTGGAATTGTATCCTCATGACGATGGCGGACTTCCATATGTCGGAAATGGTCATAACATAAATTGGTACTAATTCGAGCAATTAGAGAGAAAAAAGATTTATTGGGTTGAATTGCTTCTCGAGTTTTCCATACGCGTAAAAAGGTTTCTTGTGCAATATCCTCTGCCAAATCCCTATCTTGAACGCGATAAACCACAAATCTAAAAAGTGAATCATAAAAGTTAGAAAACAGTTGGTGGAATGCGATTTTATCCGATTCCTTGATTTTTTGAAGTAGTAAATGTTCCTGTTCAGCCATAGTAAAAGTGTAAGAATTTACTCGGACTTTAATGGGATAAACAGAAATGGATTAAGGAGACAAGCCCCTGGAATGACAAGGAGGTCTATCTTGGGATAAGAATCCAGGGGCTTGTTTAAATCATTATAATAACGTAATCAATTATAGAACGGTTCCATTTTTTTCTTTACTCATGTATTTTTACCACTGTTTATTCTTGATAAAAGGAAAGCATGATTTATGAAGGATCCTTTGTTTTAATATAAAAATATGATACAATTAAAATATACTTATGATGGAATGCACATTTCGGAGCATTCTTTTAAGTTGCCTGTAGATTACACTCAACCTGATTCGGGATTGATTTCAATATTTTTGAGAGAAATTCGATCAGATGCAACTAAGAAAAAACCGTATCTCGTTTTTTTACAAGGAGGTCCCGGTTTTGAATCGCCTCGACCCTTAACTCATTCCGGTTGGATAAAATTCGCATTGAAACAATACGATATACTATTGTTAGATCAGCGGGGGACAGGACGAAGTACACTTGCAAATTTTCAAACAATTGGAAAGTGGTCACCCGAAAAACAGGCAAATTATTTAAAATTCTTCAGAGCTGATACCATTGTTAGAGATTTGGAAGCCATTCGAAAAGAATTAATTGGAAATAAACCATGGTCTATTCTAGGACAAAGTTTTGGCGGGTTTTGTGCCTTAAGCTATTTATCCTTTCATTCCGATGGATTAAAAAATGTTTTTATAACAGGTGGAATTCCACCCTTAACGGCCCATCCTGATGAAATTTATAAGCGTACTTATGTTCGGGTGAGAAATAAGAATGAAGCATTTTTCAACATTTTCCCTCATGCTCAAAAAAGAGCATGTGAAATCGCGGATCTAATCCAAAAGACAAAACCAATTTTGCCAAATGGTGACGAGTTAACTGTGGAACGATTCCAGCTCTTAGGGCTTCAACTTGGATTTAGCGATGGATATGCCTCTTTGAATTATCTATTTGAAAATGCCATTGTAAATGGAGAATTATCCTATTCATTCAAGAAAGGCATATTGGGGCTACAGGCTTTTGATACGAATCCTTTTTTTACTGTTCTCCATGAAGCGTGTTACGCCCAAAATTTTTCGACAAATTGGTCCGCAGAAAAAGTACGCCACTCGTTTCCTGAATTCGATCCATCTTCTCGAGATCCTTTTCTCTTTACGGGTGAAATGTTATTTCCGTGGATGTTGGACCAGTTCCAAACATTGAATCCTTTAAAAGAAGCCGCATATATTTTAGCTGGGAAAAATAATTGGGAAATGCTTTATGACCCTGTCCAATTAATGAATAATAATATTCCGGTTGCAGCGGCTGTGTATACAAATGATATGTACGTAGATAGAGATTTTTCGATAGAAACTTCACAATCAATTAAAGGTATTCAATATTGGGAAACAGACAAATTTGACCACAATGGACTCCGAAGTCATGGTGAGAAGATCTTAGAAAAACTTTTTAAACTGCTGGACTGAAAAATCCAAAATACTGATATAAATTACAGGATATGCTGAAACGCCCAATTTATGTTTTTTTCCTGCTTCTTGCAGGCGGTCTTATGATTGCATCCATATCCGGATGTGCAATGTTCAAGGGACCCGAATATTCAGAAATCATCTATAACCATCGACAACCATTAATTTCAGTAACATACGAGTATGGAGAAATTGAGATTCATTTACCTCTAAAATACCCTGGTGCTCGACCAAATAATTTAAAATTCCATGTATCGTCCAGAGGAGATACATCCAGGAAAATGATATCAGTTTTTCAGGAAGCATCGGACCAGTTTATTGTTTATTTACCGCAAGGGGTATTAGATACAGATAGTGAATCAAATTTGATCAAAATATTTCCTCAAGATCCTGATTTTATTCCTGTTAATGTATACTTTAAGGGTATTCAATTTGGGAAGGTTACCCTTGAGCCTGCTTCCATCGTAATGATTCCATTAGTTGTTGATGGGTCAATTTATTTAAATAAAAATGATAGCAGTCTTGCTGGTGTAGAAGTCTCCCTTCAAAATTATAATAATATTATAACTAAAAGTAAAACAGACAATACTGGTTATTTCACCTTAACCATTCCGGGGAAATATAAACACGCAAAGTATGTCCAACTTGTTGCTGGAGCTAATATGATTTTTAAACCCATCAAACGTAAACTTGATTTTTCACAATCCTATGATTTGACTGTAAATGTTGGGTTGGGTCCAAGCATGTCTCTTGATGACCCACTTTATTTAACGAATAAATCAAATGTTCATTTTAGAGATAAACCGGATATTGGATCAAAAACACTATTCCTATTGGAAAACGGAGAAATTATTTCTGTTCAAAGAGTAACGCCTGGTGAGTATTATGGTTCTATTGAAGTTGATGTAGGCAAGGGGAAGAATGTATTGTTGGAAGGTTGGGTATACCGGAATGATTTAGATTTATTGCAATTTGATGATTTATTCAAAAAGGATGTTAAAGATGCAACATCATTGTAAAAAAATATTTTTTGTCTACTTTGTTCTCTGTGGTTTATTTGCCCAGATCAAATTAACAGTTAATGCAATTCCGAAAAGAGCCGAGGTTTTATTAGATGGGAAATCGATTGGAAAAACACCTATTAATAAAGGGATGATCACAACTGGCGAGCATAAATTTGAAATTAATAAAGATGGATTTGCACCATTAACCTATGATTTGATCGTGAATCCTTCGGAAGCAGTTCATTTTGATTTTTTCTTGAACCCCATTTATAAAGTCAAATTCAAAACCGATGAAAAAGGTTTGATATTTGAATTGAATGGGGAGCATCGTTGGGATGATGACCTTATTAGATTAAAATTAGAAGCGGGAGATCATATGCTTCGGGTATTCAAACTTGGAAATATTATTGATGAACAAACAATTCTAGTTGATGAACCCAAAACTTTCCGATACTTTTTAAAGAAACCTATTTCGGAAGAATAAAATTGAAAAAATCTCTCATAATAAGTGTTTGGCTACTCATAATAGGGAAAGCATATAGTTTAGACCTAGAACCAACAATTCTTGTTCTGAATCAATTTGATCGTCAGGTACCCAAAGTTGATTCCACACTTATTTCAAATTTTTCAAAATCTTTCTTTGAATTTGAGTCCACATTGAATCAATTATTTGGCGAATTAGATCAGGTGGATAACCCGGCTGCTTGGCGAATGGAACTGGTAAAAGAGTTGGGGATAAAACACAATGTAAACTTTATTCTGTTCAACCGAATTAAACATGAAGAAAAAAGATTCTTTATGGAAGGTCAATTGTATAATACCAGATCCGGAGGACTAATCCATCATCGGAAAATCGATTTAGCTAATTATGTAGGAGGTCAAATCAATGAATTAAATTTATGGGTTGGTAATGTTTTTAATCATAAGAATCGAGAGTGGGACGATAATCGGGAATCAATTCTATTTAAGAACCCAGAAGAGTTCGAGCATCAAAAAACGCCTATGGGCGCTGCCATGAGAAGCCTTATCGTTCCCGGCTGGGGTCAAGCTTATTCAGGTAAAAAAACTTCAGCAAAAATTTGGGCTGGAACAGAATCATCACTCAGTCTTGCAATCTTAATCAGTTTTTTAAATTTTGATAAAGCTGCCACGGGATATTTGACAAATCTTGAGAATTATAATAATACCGATAATGAGAAAGAAGTAGAACTCTACAGAGCGCAGGCGGAGAGTGATTGGGATGATCATGTTAAATTTAATAATCTCATGATAGCCTTCGCAGGAGCAACGGGGACAGGATGGATCGCAAATAGTATCCATGCTTGGATTGTCGGACCCAAGCCTTTAAAAAATATTTACCAAAAATGGGACCCGCCCTCATCGGCAGAATCGGGTTGATCCATGAAAAACCTTCATGGATTTTATCTCATCTTTGCTCTTTGGCTGGTCGTTGATTCCTGCACTATTTACAAAAAGGAATTAGATAACCCTGTAGACCATAAGGCTAATGATGAACAGGGAATAGGCTCCCCCACACTTGTCTTCTATCCCAAGAGTCAGACAAAATCGCTTTCTGATTCTGTCCTTATTGAATCTTTTATTGTTTTTAAACCTGATTCCATGGAGCCATTTGCAGGCGTTCATTTACAGATTGAATTCCCGAATTCCTTCTTAGAATTAGATACGATTAAACCCGGCCTTTTCATTACGGACACGAGTAAGGCAACTCCTTTATTCACTTATTCATATGATGGTGAAAATATCATTGATATCTACACCTTTTTCATAGACACTGTTAAATATAATATACAAGGAACAGGTCACATTGCAGATTTGGTGTTTACGCCCTTTAATACTGGAACTGATAGTATCAGGTATAATTTAAAATTCTGTGAAATGATTGATTATAATGACAATATAATTGATTTGAATGGTGATCGAGCTGCCGAGGTGATTATTCAATGAGAAAAATTATTGTTCTTATAATTCTTTCCATGGCTATCCCTGGTTTTGGAGAAGAACTTTACTATCAGGATTTTAGTACTGGATCCTGGCCCACGGGATATGCTTTTGAGGGGAATTGGCAAATTGGTAATAACTGGGATGGTAATGATACACCTCCTGCTGCAATCTATAACTGGACCCCTCAGCAGACAAATTTTGAACATAATATGACGACAGATTATATTGACGTAGGAGAGAATGAAAGTGTTTTAGTCCAATTTGATTTTGCACTAGATTTCTATGATGATGACGAGTTAAATGGATTGAGGATTTCCTATCACGGAGGAACCGACTGGGTAACTGTCCTTGACTATGCCATTGGACCTGATGCAGGAGATGTGGATGTTTCAAGGCGAACTGAATCCTTTACGGCTGATATTGAATCTGGTGCAGATCTTCAGATCCGATGGACAGCATATGGTGATGACTCGTATGCGATTAATGGATGGATCGTAGATAATATTCAAGTTCTCACCCTACCTAAACTGACGAGTGTTACCATTGAGTCAGCGAATGAGGATCCAGCTACTGCAACAGCGGGGACGAACATTTGGCTGAATTTTACAACCGATACGGAATTCTTATTTGACCCTTATGTCCAAATTAATGGAACGGCCTGCAACATTGATAACCTGGGCAGTACAAACTGGGTCGCTTATTATACTGTGACAGAATTAGATCCGGATGGGCCTCTTCAGTTTACAATTGATTTTACAGATATTAATGGGATTGATGGAAAAACAGTAAAAGAAACCACCAATGGATCAACAGTCATTGTTGATAATTCCGACCCACCAAGTTTTAGTGTTGGAACTGTGACGGCCTCAGGTGGGACAGTTGCGGATGAGATATGGAATAGTACAAATACCAATGTACAAATGGAAATAAATGTACCTCAGGATTCCGCTGTAATTGATTTTAATTATACGCTGGGGAATGCTCTTTCATTCGATGGGGTAAATGACATAGTTGAAATTGTATCCATTGGGGATTATCAGGTCTCAAATACATTGACAGTTGAGGCTTGGGTTAAACCCAATTCTTATAGTGATTATGATGGATTTTTAAATTATGCTATGGATAACGGCGCCACCGAAGCAGGATTTGGATTTGTATATTTTGCAACCGGTTGGCGATTTTATATAAAAACAAATTCTAACACGATTGAATATTCCAATATGGCTGAAGCATCCGCCCCCGTTGGGCAGTGGACACATTTAGCTGCTACCTTTGATGGAACTAAAGTGATTATATATAGAAATGGGTCTGCCATTGATTCTGCAGATGCCATGGGAAATATAGAATGGATGGGTGCACCGGATAATTTTACGCTTGGAAATTTTTCTAAGGATGGCACAATCGGTTATTTTGATGGCATGATTGATGAAATTCGACTTTGGAACGTAATTCGTTCTGAAGTTCAGATCAAAGCGTCAAAGGAGATTAGTTTAAATGGGGATGAAACGGGTCTGATAGGCTATTGGCCAATCGATAATGGTTCAGGGTCAGCAATAGCTGATTTAAGCTCAAATAGTAATAATGGGACCATTAATGGCGCAACATGGATTACGGAGGATTCACCGATTTATTTTCAAGATCCAATCTACGATACGGGCGTTATTGTGGGTTCATCTTTTCAACTAAGAGGACGAGTGGGTTTGAATGTATTTGAAGGATTCGGTTTAAAAGATACAATTACAATAAATGATTTTAATACAGGTACAATGGTTGTTTCTGGTTCTGAAAGTGATTTTGAAGCAATCGCTAATTTTGCCCATGATAGTACAGCTCAATTATCTGCATACCTTTTTGATGTAGCAGGAAACTTTTCAGAAGGTGATACTAGCACAACTGAATTGGTCATTGATCTCATCGCTAATTCCCCAGACCCGGTTACAATTTCTTCCAATAATAATTTTTCTCACCTGGCCAAAACGGGCGATATTATTACCATTACAATGGCCTATGATGAAGATGTGGAAACGCCGGAAGTTACTGTTGATGGAAATAATGCTGATGAAGAAACTGATTTAGGCAGTGAGCAATTCTCATCTACGTATACCTTAGGTGGGGCAGAAGCAGATGGAAGTCTAAACTTTATATTAACAACCACGGATTATCTTGGAAACCCCGGGACTCATAGCGGATCTACGGATGGCTCAACGGTGGTATTTGATGGTACAGAGCCCATTGTGAGTCCTATGACTATTATTTCTAGTAATGCAGATCCACAATGGGCAAAAGTTGGCGATACAGTAAGATTGGATATTGGAGCAGATGAGATTTTATTTGAGACGGATGTGACTCTGGCAGGCGCAACCATGACGTTGTATGACACGACTGAATCAGTTTATAATGGTTCAAGTGAATGTTCTGGTGGTGAAATTGTAACGGATAATCTAAAGCTATGGTTGGATGCAGATGATGTGGATGGAGATGGGATAACTGAGGGAATGAATGAGGATAATCTTTTAGGATCAGAAGTAGTGATCTGGGCTGATAAATCTGGGAACGGCTCAGATGTATCTGAAGTGGCAGGATTGGGGTTACCAGATCTCGTTCAAAATCAGTTCAATGGAAATAATTCTTTAATGTTTAGTCGAAGCCAAGAAGACGTACTTGTCCATGATTTAGGTGCTGGTAAATGGACGGCAAATGAGTACTCTCTTTTTATCGTGTTTCAAATGATCGGTACACCACAGAACTATGATTCATTTTTCTCAAATGGAGATAACAATAATGGAGATTTTTTCCAGATTACTCAATTAAACGGCGTATTTAGATTCTTAAGTAATGGGCAGATAGATTTCGAACCGTGGGATAATGAATTAAAACTGTATGGCGTTTTAGGAAGCACCACATCAACAACAACTATTGTTGATGGGAACGAGGTGAATTCAAGTAACATGACAAATGGCAGGAATTTTGATAAATACAAAATTAATTGGAATCGACTCAATTATCAGCACAGTGATTCCTACATTGCTGAGGTGTTGTTGTATGACCGGGAATTAAATCAAGGAGAATTGACAAAGACATATAAATATTTAGGGAATAAGTATGGTAAAGATTTTTCCAAAGATACGACTGTGGTACATACGAAACGGGAAATGAATATAACAGATCCAGAGGGAATGATTGCGATCAATATTACTCATAATGATTGTGCGGGGAATGATGGAACACCCATTTCTGAAACTACAGATGGCAGTTATGTTATTTTTGATAGGACTGCTCCAACTGAATTCACTGTTGATACAGTTATTTCAACAGGCGGAAATACAATTGAAAATGCTTGGAATTCAACCAATACTGGTTTGAAAGTATTAATTCCCGTGGCAAGTGATACCACATTAAAAAATGGCTGGGTTCAGGTTTGGGTAAAGATCGGAATGAATGCATTTGAAAAGTTAGGAACCTCATCTGTTATTTTAAATGGAGATTTAAATACAAATAAAACGATTCAATTCACGGCTGCCCAAGTTGAAGCCATTACTGGTTTTACTGAGGAAGATACAATTTCGTTTAAAGCAATCATGTCTGATCGGCCCGGTAATGAAACAGAAGGAAATGAAAGTAATTTCCGACTTGTGATTGATCAAACCCCGCCCGTCATTTTGAGTTCGCATATTGAATCAAATAATGCTGACACAACCAAAGCAAAAGTGGAAGATATTATTTCAATTACTTTTGAGGTTGATGAGGATGTCCAAACACCTACCATGACAATTGCAAGTGGTGCTGGGACTGTAACGGATTTGGGTAGTTTTAAATGGTTGGCCACTTATATCATGTTAGAAACAGATGATGAGGGTGTAATTGCTTTTACCTTAGATGAAATCATGGATGCCCATGGGAATCCAGTAGATGGGTTAACATCAACAACAGATGGTAGCCAAGTCGTTTTTGATCGAACAAAACCTGTATTGGATAATGTAAGTGCCAATTCATGGAATACCTGGGACCAATCCTGGGCGAAGCTAAATGATGATGGTAGAGTATATTCAAACACGAGTGAGGGGCTCTTAACAATTTCTGGAACGTTTAATTCTCAACCCACTACTTTATATCTCTATAGTGGTACGGAATTCGATTTGAATTATACTTTTACTCTTGTTGATCCAGAAGGCCTCTTTTCGATTGAAATAGTTTACACTGATTCAGCAGGAAATGAAGGAGAACCCGTAACAAATACGACAAACGAATCCTTTATCATTTTTGATAATACATATCCAACGGATTTTACCACAGGGGAAATATCATCGGCAGGCGGTAATGTTGTGGATAGTGTTTGGAATTCAACAAATTCCAGCGTTGAAGTAAGTATCCCAATTGAAAATGATTCTACTTTAAATAATGGACGAGTTCAGGTTTATGCAAAAGTTGGATCCAATTCATATGAAAAAATAGGGAATTATGAATTCATTCAATCTGAAGAAGTTGGAGCAACCAAAACAATCTCACTCCCTAGAGATTCTATTGTGGCATTGGTAGGGTATGCTGAAAATGATATACTTTCATTTAAATCCCATTTGTTTGATATTCCGGGGAATGAAACTGAAGGGGCAGAAAGTGCAACGATATTATTAATAGATGAAACGGCTCCAACCATCGTCAGTGTATCATATGAATCCAATTATTCTGATTCTTCCTTAGCAACTATTGGACATGAGATTACACTCATATTTGAAACGGATGTAGAAATTCAAACGCCAGTCGTAACCATATCAACAAATTCTGCAACTGTGACTGGCTTAGGTAGTAATCAATGGCAGGCAACGTATATTATGCAGGACAGTGATGAAGATGGTATTATTATATTTCAAATAGATACATTAACAGACTCTCGGGGAAATCCAGCTGAAGGTACGAGCTCAACCACGGATGATACTCAGGTGATATTTGATAAAACCCAACCTACACTGAATCCAGTTTCAGTTATTTCAAATAATCCAGATCTTGAATGGGCAAAGGTAGGAGACTCGATTACAATTTCATTTTCCAGTGATGAAGGATTAATGGTAACAACAGGAACTATAGTAACCCAAGCTGCGATAGTGACAGACTTGGGAGGTAATTCTTTCACTGCTAAATATGAAATGACCGAAGCAGACCCAGAAGGTGAAATAGAGTTTGAGATTATTGTTACAGATCTTGTGGGACTGAATAGCGATCCTGTCTCTGAAACAACAGATGAAACCTCGGTTATTTTTGATCGAACCCTACCGGAACTTGACTATGTGCATATTGAGTCCAGCAACATCAACAATACATCCATTGGAATCAGTGGAAATGATGTTTATTTAACGTTTACACCCAACGAACCCCTGATCTTGGATTCCATGGTTGTAACGATCAGTGAAACACCTGCAACTGTGGCTGAGTCTGAGGGGAGTTATACATCAAAGATCACCCTTACTGGTGCAGAAGCCGATGGTATCTTATCCTTTTCGGTTGATTTTAAGGACCGCGCAGGCAATCCGGGGAACCAGGTTACATCAACAACGGATGATAGCTATGTGAATCATGATATTCTTCCTCCGGAGATCAATTATGTCTCCATTGCTTCTAACAATCCTGATACCTCCTGGGCTAAGGTTGGCGATTCCATTTTTGTGACATTTATTGCAACGGAGGTTCTAGATAATATCACGGTAACGATTGCGGGAGTATCAACTGGTTACGATAATCCATCAACAGCAAAGTATCGTGGTTTGTATGTAATGAGTGAGGACGATAATGAGGGTGCTATAACCTTATATATTTCTTATACTGATTTAGGCGGTGCACCAGGGCCAGATGCAGATACAACAACAAATGAAACTGAGGTTCTTTTTGATAGAACCACCCCTGATTTTTCATTGACAGAGATGAATACCAATAATGTTTATGGGGATACCCTGGCGGGGATTGGCTCCACCGATACATTGAGATTCCAAATAAGCGAAGAATACCGTGATCTGAATATTACACTTGCTGGTTCTGAAAAAATTCCGAGCCAGGATGGATTGAGTTTTACAGCAGCACACACTTTTATTGGGAATGAAGATGAAGGATGGGTCCAATTTTCCATTTCGATGACTGATTTGGCAGGAAACGAATCAGTTGAATTAACTGACACTCAAAATGGATCTCGTGTTCGGTTCGATGGAACAGCCCCAGAATTACCCTGGGTTAATTTTTATAGTAACAATATTAATGATTCAACATTGTGCATTTCTGGAGATTCACTATATCTCCATTATACAATAAGCGAAACATTGAGGACTGGAGTAATTACAATTGCGGGCAACTCACCTGATATTTCTGATACTTCAGATGGGGTCTTTAAATCAGTTTATGGAATGACCGGTGATGAAGATGAAGGATTTATTCCCTTTAGTATTGGGTTTGAAGATTGGGTTGGTAATCCCGGTGATACAGTTTTGGTCTCTACAAATGGCAGTAGTGTTTTATTTGATATGACTCCACCGGATGATTTTACCCTTGGCGAAATTTTGCCCAAGACGGGCATTGAAGTCTCAGGATATTGGAACGCGTCTAATCAATATTTAGAAGTCAATATTCCAATTCCTAATGATGCTACACTTGCCAATGGTGGGATTCAACTCCAATCATCGCCAGATATTATTTTTTATTTTTCAAATATAGCTGACGCAACAATGATAGATGAGAGTGACCTAGGAACAGGCAAAAGAATATCTGTTTTCAGAGAAGATTTTGAAGTGAGTTTGGGTTATTCAGAAGGAGAGAATATTACCTTTAATGCAATTATGTGGGATAAAGCAGGAAATTCTACTAACGGAAGTGAAAGTGAATCCATTATTCATATTGATGAAATACCTCCTACTTTGGATTCAGTATCTCACAAATCGAATAATTCAATTGCAGATTCTCTGGCTAAAGTTGCAGACACAGATACTTTAACTTTTTTTGCTAATGAAGGGCTGGATTCTTTAAAGATTCAGGTTTTGGGTCAGGATGCATCGGTTTTTGGGTCAAACAGAGAATGGCAAGCCACCTATGAATTTCAGGATTCTGACATGGACGGAACGGTAACATTTAACATTCTTTATGGTGATACTGCGGGAAATCTTGGTGTAGAAGTATTAGCTTCCACTGATGGGAGTTGGGTCCGATTTGATGGAACGCTTCCAACTCTAACCGATGTTTCATTCATTTCTACAAATAATCTTGATCGGGATATGGCAATGGTGGGAGATACACTATACCTTGATTTTATTTCCGATGAAGATTTATTAACAAGAGATGTAATCATCGCAGGAAATATTGCAGACACCACATTCGAAAATCAAAATTATCGGACACCTTTCCGGGCTTGGCGAATCATGGATGGTACTGAAAATGAAGGTTATATTCCATTTAAAATTGGGTTTTCAGATTGGGTTGGTAATGTGGGTGATACCGTGGAAGCGACGACAGATGAAACATCTATTTTATTTGATATGACACCTCCTGCAGATTTTGAGTTGGACACTGTTTTTGTTTCAGGGGGAAATATCGTGTTGGGATATTGGAATTCAACCAATGATTCAGTTACTTTAAAGGTTCCTGTCCCAGCGGATGATGAAACTTTAATTGGGGGAATATTTCAACCACAGGTTCGGTTTGGCGATTCCTCCTTTATTAATCTTGGAGATGAAATTAGTATTACGGGTGGATTGAGTATTGGAAATATGGAATTAAAAATCACCAGATCGGAATTTGTCGCCATGGATGGGTTTGATGAGGGTGAAAATGCACGATTTACTGCCATCGCCAGGGACAAAGCGGGCAACGAAACTATAGGGACATCTGATAATTCCATTTTACATATAGATGAGACTGTGCCGGAACTCACTTCAGTTAATATTTATTCAAATAACGAATTAGACACGACTCTCGTAAAAGTTTCTGATAATATCACCTTGACCTATATGGGTAGTGAAGGGCTTTTTTCACCCGTTGGAATCATGATTTTGGATACACTCGAGTTTACGGCTACGTATGCTGGCACAAATTGGGACGGTATCCGCGCCATGGTACAAGGTGATCCAGAAGGTATCATCCCTTTTTATATCACTTATAGAGATACAGCAGGAAATGAGGGTATCTTAGTCTCAGAAACCACAAATGGTAGTTCGGTCTTATTTGATAAAACAAATCCTTTAATTTCAAATTTAATTGAAGGGTCAGAAGGTGAGGATATCGCATACTATAATATCGCTGATTCGATCACATTGTATTGGGAACAAGGGGATGCGCTAACGGGAAATAGGGATGCATTTGTCGCTTTGGGTACTGATTCACAAAGTACGGATATTGTTGATTGGACATTATCCACCATAGATCCTTTTTCAGGACTGGGTGGGCTAAGTCTAGAAAACGATGGCATTTACTATGGTAGCGTATTTGTTCGGGATTCAGCAGGGAATCATTCTGATACCATATGGGGTAATAGCGTATATATAGATATAGAAAATCCCGACACGGGATCAGTTGTGGATGGGTACTGGATAATGGACCTAGACTACATTATCGATTCAACACGTTTACGATATATTTGGAAGGATTTTTCTGATAACTCAGAAATTGACTATTTTGAGATTGCAATTGGAACAGGGTCTGATACAACTAATATCATGGATTGGATGCAAACAGATAGCTCTGATAGTATAACTGTGACCGGATTAAGTCTGGTCCGAGATATTCTATATTTTACATATATTCGGGCTGTAGATCTTGCAACGAATACCTCTTATTCAGCAAGAACAGATGGCGTTTATTTTGATGATATATTTCCCATGGTGAACATAATATCTCCCAATTTTGTGTCTGATTCTGCTGGATTTTTATCTGTATTAGACAATGATACAATCACAATAAAATTTAATAAACCAATTTACACTTACGATTTATCAGTGAATTCAAATGTAGAAACAGATTTTATCACCTCTCATGAATATGGAGATTCTATCATTACGATCATTTGGACCGATACCCTTTCCAGTTATGATACATTAATGGTTGTCGTGGATAGTGCAGTGGCTTATAACACTCTTTGGGTAACGGATACGCTCCATTTTTATTCAAAACTTTGGGGGGATCTGAATAACGATTATGATATTACAGTTGAAGATATACTAGCATTTAATCAAAATTGGCCAAATACAGACTTGGGTCCTTTCAATGATTTTCCACCTCATGTCCGCCCTGCTCCTGATGGTGAAGCGGACCTGAAAGATCTATCTGCCTTTTCCAAAATGTGGAATTGGAAATATTTCAACCTTGATTTTGACTCAACTCTTTTTGCTGCACGATCAGCGAATGGATTGAATATTTTTGCCCAAGGTACAAAAGTAAAAATCATTATTCCAGAAAATACAGCCATGGCAGAGGTTCTAATTGGAGAGTCAAACTTAGACTTTAATAAAATAAAAATGATCAAACCATCCAGCTCTGTTTTTATGTTTACCGTTTTAGATACCATTCAAAAACTAATTCAATTTTCAATGGCGGACTTTCGAGGGTTAGATACTTTATTGACATTGGTCATACCAGAAACAGATCAAGAATATTTCCAGGCGCAAATACAATATAGTTACATGGATAAAGACGGTATTGTTCTTGGGCGTGGCATTTCTTCCATCAACATTGATATTCTACCTGACAAATTTTCTGTTTATGATAATTATCCAAATCCATTTAATCCGATAACTACAATCAAATATGATTTACCTGATACGAGGAATGTAAATATTATTATTTACGATCTATTGGGAAGAACCATTAGACATTTAGATTTAAAAAAGGTTGAAGCAGGTCGGCATAAATATAAATGGTATGGGACAAATGATTTTGGAAAACAGGTAAGTACTGGAATTTATTTTTTACAAATTACAGCAGGTCAAGATAC